>NZ_JBFBJY010000025.1:0-96597 GCF_040702125.1 Kitasatospora sp. NPDC085895
GGCCCCCCCCCCGCCCCGCCCGGCGCCCCCCCCCCCCGGCGGGCGCCGCCGTCCGTCCGGATCGGGCCCGGAGAAATGCCCTCGGGGCGGCCGGTGACCGGTTCACGGGAAGACCGGTTCGGACCGAACGGGCAGGGGTGGCACCGGTGGGGGAGGAAAACCGTTTGTCCGTCGCGGCGATGGTGCGACAGAGTGGGCACATCGCGCCGCACAGGCCCAGGAAGGAGCGCGAACATGAACATCCTCGACCGTGTCCAGTCGTATCGACGCTCCTCGAGTCCCCGGATCGGCGGGACGTCCTCGTAGCGCGCTGACCGGCCCCGTTGCCGGGTCGCCCGCGGGGTCGCGCCCCGGTCGGGCGGCCCTTTCCGTGCGCCCGGCAATGCCGGACGGTGCAGCCGGAAGCACGCCTGACCGCGGATCAGGAAGGCCGAGGTTCGAATCCTCGTCCGGCCGTGCATGACCGGGAGAGTTGGCCGAGTGGTAAGGCAGCGGCTTGCTAAGCCGTCGTCGGGGTCACACCCGCGCGCGTTCGATCCGCGCACTCTCCGCGCACGTTTCACGACCTTCTCCACCAAGGGCGAGCTGGGCAAAGGAGAGCCCAAGGGCCTGTAAAGCCCCCGCTCCGGCTGTGGCGGTTCGAATCCGCCCTCGCCCACCCGTGATGCCGTCGCCGGCGGCCGACCCCGCCGCCGGCGCGCGCCCGGAGGTCGGGAGCCGGTGGCGCTCGGCAGGGTTGTCGGTGTCGCCCGTGCCGGCCGCCGAGGACCGGCCCCGTTCTGCTGCCGGATCGTCAACTCCTGCTCTCAGTAGCGGAAACCGTTGCCCAAGAGGGCCGGATCCGGCAAATGGGCGGGAGTGGGCGGCGAGCGGCCACACCCGTTCACGTTTCAAGCACAAGCTCTCGCACAGATCAACTCAACAACCATTGTGGCTACGCATGTTCGAAGGTAGAGTCCCGGTTCGCCGAGCGCGGAGTCGCTCGCGAGCATTCAATTTGGGGCGGGCATGTCAAAGATTCGAGGCGTCAATGGGGTCGCCTTCGACCTGTTTGACGCGTTCACGGAAATCGCTGGGCGATTTCCCGAACGTCCGGCGATCGTGCACGGCGGCCGCGCCGTGAGCTACCGCCGGCTGCAGGAGCTGGCGAACACCCTGGCAGCGCGCCTGGGGCCGGAGCCGGGCGCGGTCGCCGTGGAGGCGACCCACACGCCGGGAACGATCGTGGCGCTGTTGGGAGTTCTGGCGGCGGGCGGCACCCACTGCCCGGTCGATCCGGCCTTCCCGATCGAGCGGCAACGGGCGATGACGACCGCGGCCGGCTGTCGCACAATGGTGGCGCCGGGGCCCGGCTCCGCGGCCCGACTCGGCCTGGAATTAGTGGAGTCAGGCCCACTCGACGATTCCGCGGCAGCCCCGCGGGGAATCCCGGGAACCGGTCTGCCGCAATCCCCGGCCGACGGCGGTCCGTCCGCAGCGGACGCGCCCGTGGTGCCGGCCCCGCGCTCCGCCCCGAGCGCACACCGGGCCGACGCACCGGCCTACATCCTCTTCACCTCGGGCTCCACCGGGCAGCCGAAGCCCGTGGCGACCCCGCGGCGGGCGGTGTCCGCCACCGTCCACTCGCTGCGCGGACTCTTCGGTCTCACCCCCGAGGACCGCGTGCTGCAGTTCGCCTCGCTGAACTGGGACACCAGTTTCGAGGAGATCCTGCCGGCCCTCACCACCGGAGCGGCCCTCGTCCTGGACGACGACGCGTACGCCGGATCCTTCCCCCGCTTCCTGCGGACGGTCGAGCGCAACGGCATCACCGTCCTCGACCTGCCGACCGCCTTCTGGCACGAACTCGTGCTGCACCTCGCCGAGGACGGGCTCGCCCTGCCCGGCTGCGTGCGGACCCTCGTCATCGGCGGCGAGGCCGCGGCGCCCGCCCGGCTGGCGGACTGGAGCCGTCTCGACACCGGCCGGATCCGCCTGGTCAACACCTACGGCTGCACCGAGACCACCATGATCACGCACGCGGTCGACCTGCACGGGCCCGAGGCCCCGGCCGGCCTGCCCGCGTGGGACGGCACGGCGCGGGCACCGATCGGCCGCGCACTGCCGCACGTGGTGCAACGCATCGGCCAGCAGGACGAGTTGCTCATCGGCGGTCCCGCGGTCGCGCTGGGCTACGTCGGTCTCCCCGAGGCCACCGCGGCCCGGTTCACCGTCATCGACGGCGAGCGGTACTTCCGCACCGGCGACCGGGTCGTCGAAGCGCCGGACGGCGTACTCACCCACCAGGGCCGGTTGGACGGGGAGATCAAGGTGCGCGGCATCCGCGTCGACCCCGCCGAGGTGGAGGCGCACATCGCCGGTCACCCAGGCGTGGCCGCCGTCGCGGTGGCCGGGGCGACCCTCGCCGGGCGCTCGGTGCTGGTCGCCTACGTGGTGCCCCGCGCCGGGGCGGCCGGCCGCACCCTGGACGCCGACGTCCTGTCGTACCTCCGCACCAGGGTGCCCGCCCACCTGGTGCCCGGCCGGATCACGGTCGTCCCCGCCCTCGTCCACACCGCGAGCGGCAAGGTGGACCGGGCCGCCTCGCACCGGCGGCACTCCGCGCCCGCGGCAGTCGCCGCACCCGGCACGGCACTCGCCGCCAGCACCTGACCCCGCGCACCTCGGGTCCACCCGCCGCCCGCCCGCACCACCGGCGAGCCACCGCACCGGCAGCACGCTGCCCGCGTCACCCGCACCCGGCACCGCCGCACTTCACCGCACCGCCGTACCTCTCCGCACCGCCCGCCGCCGTCCGACACCCCGGAACGCGGCACCGACGCACAGCACCGCCGTGCCCGTAACCCGGCACGGGGCGCACGACAGGTCAAAGGAGACCTCCATGAGCGTTGACACCACCGACGCCACCCACCCCGCCACCGCCGATGCCATCGCCGATGCCGCCGGCGCAGCCGCCGACCCCGGGGCCCCGGCCGCGGCCGGTGACCGGGCCGAGGCGGTGGCGGCGATCTTCCGGCGGGTGCTGGAGACCTCCGACGTCACCGCGGACTCCGACTTCTTCGAGCTCGGCGGCGACTCGCTGATCGCCACCCGGGTGCTGAGCGCCGTCGCCCGCGACCACGGGGTGGAGCTCACCTTCGAGGACTTCCTGCTCGCCCGCACCCCCGAGGGCCTGGCCCGGGCGATCGAGGCCGCCCGGTGAGCGGCACCGAGCACCCCGCCGGCGGCCCTCCGGCCCCGTCCGGCGCCCCGAGAACGAGCAGGGCCCCGAGAGCGAGCAGGGCCCCGCGCACGAGCAGCGCCGTCGTGGTCGGCGCCGGGCTCGCCGGACTCACCGCCGCGGCCGGCCTGTCGGCGCACGGCGTCGAGGTCACCGTGCTGGAGGCCCGCGACCGGGTCGGCGGGCGGATGCACGGCCTCCAGGTCGCTCCGGGCAGCTGGGTCGACGCCGGCGCCGCCTACCTCGGTGAGCGCCACACCGAACTCCTCGCCCTGACGGCCGACCTGGGCCTCAAGACCACGCCCACGACGATGCTCGGCGCCAGCCGCTTCGCGCTCGGGGCCGAGGACGCCACCCGGGACGGCCGGTTCCCGCCGCTGAACGCCGTCGCGCTCGGCGACCTGTTCGAGCTGCTGGACGAACTCACCGCCGCCGTGCGGCCGGACGCGCCCTGGCTGACCCCGGACGCCGTGCGGCTCGACACCACGACCGCCGCCGCGTGGGCGGACCGGCACCTGACGCACCCGGACGCCCGGCTCTTCTTCCCGCTCTTCCTGGGCGAGATGATGGCCGCCGACCCGGCCGACGTCTCCGTCCTGCACATGGCGTTCTACCTGTGCTCCGGCGGCGGTCTGCGCTACCTCAACGCCTTCGAGGGCGGTGCCCAGCAGGACCGGATCGCCGGGGGCGCCCACCTGGTCTGCGAGCGGCTGGCCGCACGGCTGGGCGGGCGGGTGCGGCTCGGCGAGCGGGTCACCGCCGTCCACCAGGACGAGGACGGGGTCACCGTGCACGCCACCGGAGGCCCGTACCGCGCCGACGTCGTGGTGATGGCCGTGCCGCCGCTGCTCGCGGACACCGTGGAGTTCAGCCCGGCCCCGCAGGTCGGCCGCGCCGGAGAGCGGACGGCCCGAGGCTGCGCGGTCAAGGTCAGCCTGGTCTACCCGGCGCCGCTCTGGCGGGAGCACGGGCTCTCCGGCTGGTCGGTGAACGCCGAAGGCCCGCTGCTGTCGACCGTCGACGACTCGCCGGCCGAGGGCGGGGTCGGCGTGCTGACCGGCTTCGTCACCGGCAGCGAGGCGCACCGGTTCGCAGCCCTCGACCCGGACCGCCGGCGGGCGGCGGCCCTCGCACAGGCCGCCCGGCTGTTCCCGATGCTCCCGGAGCCGATCGGCTTCCACGTCACGGACTGGGTGAACGAGCCGTACAGCCGCGGCTGTTACGCGGCCCTGTTCGGGCCGGGGGACTGGCTCCGCAACGGGCCCGCCCTCACCGCTCCGCACGGCCGCGTCCACTGGGCCGGCACCGAGACCAGCACCGAGTTCTTCGGCCTGATGGAGGGCGCCGTCCGCTCCGGCCACCGGGTCGTCGCGGAGATCACCGCCCGCTGAGGCCGGCAACCCGCGGCGGACACCGCCGCACCCCGTGCAGACCGGCGCCACCACAAGCCCCCCACCTGCACCGATCCGCCCAACCGCACCCCCACCGGTGCCACGCACCAGCAGATCTGACGTGCCGTCAGACCGTCCCGCCCACTTCAGGAGAGCGACATGAGCGAGCAGACGTCCATCGCCCCCCTCGCCGCCCGGCAGCAGCTGATGACCGAGCCCGAGCTCGGCGCCGGCAACTTCCTCGACCACGCGATCGCCGCCAACCCCAACCGGTCGGTGCCGTACCTGTACACCCACCGCACCGACCACCGCGGCGCCGTCGTGCTGCGCGGCCACAGCCTGCTCGACGTCGCCGCGCTCCGCGACCGGTACGCCGCCTGGTACGTCGCGAACGGCGTGCGCCCGGGCGAGCCGGTCGGCATCGTCGTCGGCGAGGGCCTGGAGCCGCTGCTGCACTTCCTCGCGCTCACCGCGCTCGGCGCCGTCCCCGCCCTGATCAACGACGCCATGCGGCACGACGTGATGGTGCGCTACCTCGACCACGTCGGCGTGGTCGGCGTCGTCGCGGACGACCCGACCCGGCTCGCCGCCGCCTACCGCGAGGACCCGCAGCGCCGCCCGCGGTTCATCGCGATGGCCGCCGAGATCCAGGCCTTCGACGCCTCCGCCGTGCAGCTGCCGGAGCAGTACCCGTACCGGCACGCCGCCGAGGACGTCGTCGCGCTGATCCACTCCTCCGGCACCACCGGCACGCCGAAGTCGACCATGCTGGCGCACCGCCAGTTCTGGGACGGCAAGCAGCCGCGGATGGTGCGCTTCCCCGCGGAGCCGTACGACCGGCTGATGTCGCTGATGCCGCACACCCACGCCGGAGGGCTCAGCTACTTCCTCACCGCCACCCTGCTCGGCCTGCCCACGGTCGTCATGTCCGACTGGCGGCGCGCCGTCGTGGAGCCCGTCATGGAGGCCTTCCGGCCGACCATGGTCGCCTCCTTCCCGCGCACCTTCGTCGAACTGGCCACCGGGGAGCTGCCCGTGGCGGGCGCGGCGAAGGTGCACTCCTGGTTCAACACCGGCGACAGCGCCCACCACGGGCACATCCGCAGGCTGGTCCAGCTCGGCGAGCGCCCCTCCGGCCTGATCAAGCCGTGGCTGCTGCCGCAGGAGCAGGCCGAGCAGCCCGCCCTGTCCGGCTCGCAGTTCATCGACGGCCTGGGCTCCTCCGAGATGGGCATGGCCCTGTTCGGCCAGGTCACCACGCCCGAGACCGTCCGCAACGACCGCTGCGTCGGCAAGCCGCTGGAGGTGGTGACCCGGGCCGCCGTGCTCGACGAGAACGGCGAGGAGGTCCCCGACGGCACCGTCGGCATGCTCGGCGTCGTCACCCCGTCCCGCACGCCCGGCTACTGGAACAACCCCCGGCTGACCGCCACCTTCGAACTGTCCGGCTACTGGCTCACCGGCGACGTCGCCCGCCGCGACGCCGACGGCGCCTTCTACCACCTCGACCGCACCGTCGACGTCATCGACACCGCCCACGGCCCGGTCTACAGCCTGCCGATCGAGGAGGTGCTGCTCGCCGACTGCGACGACCTGGTGCAGGACTGCTCGGTGATCGGCGTCCCCGGCGCCGGGGGGGAGGGCCAACGGCCCATTGCCGTCGTCCGGTTGCAGGCCGGCGCCGCCGAGGCCGCCGCCGAGGACGTCCAGCGGGCCGCCAACAAGGCGCTCGCCGAGGCCGGACTCGCCGGACTCGCCGCCGTCAGCATCGCCCGGACCCCGGAGGACTTCCCGCTCGGGCCCACCGGCAAGGTGCTCAAGCGCGAACTCCGCACCCGCTTCGCCACCCACTTCACCGGCCAGTAGCCCCTGATGGACCACCACACCGTCCGGCAGCCGTACCAGTACGTACGGACCGCCCTGACCGAGCCGGACTGGCGCCGGCTGCCGGGCTGGCGCGACGTCACCGAGGCCCAGTGGCGCGACGCCCAGTGGCAGCGCGCCCACTGCGTCAAGAACCTCCGACAGCTGCGCGCCGTCGCCGGCCCGCTGCTCACCGACCGGTTCTACGAGGAACTCGCCGCCGACCAGGCCGAGTCCGCCACGATGCCGATGCTGCTGCCGCCGCAGATGCTCAACACGGTGGCACCGCACGGCCCGACCGAGCCGCAGGCGTTCACCGAGGCGTTCCTCACCGACCCCGTGCGGCGCTACATGCTGCCCGTGCGCGCCGACCGGCACCCGCGGTGGCCCAGCCACCCGAAGGCCGAACGCGACTCGCTGCACGAGGCCGACATGTGGGTCGCGGAGGGCCTCACCCACCGCTACCCGACCAAGGTGCTGGCCGAACTGGTCGCCACCTGCCCGCAGTACTGCGGCCACTGCACCCGGATGGACCTGGTCGGCACCTCCACCCCCCAGGTCGCCAAGACCCGGCTGGTGCTGCGGCCCGTCGACCGGCAGGAGCAGATGCTCGACTACCTCAAACGCACCCCGGCCGTGCGCGACGTGGTCGTCTCCGGCGGCGACCTGGCCAACGTGCCCTGGCCGCAGCTGGAGTCCTTCCTCGTCCGGCTGCTCGACCTCGGCTCGGTGCGCGACATCCGCCTCGCCAGCAAGGCCGTCGTCGGCCTGCCGCAGCACTGGCTGCAACCGCACGTCCTCGTCGGACTCGGCCGGGTCGCGGCACTCGCCGCCCGCCGCTCGGTGAACCTCGCCGTGCACACCCACGCCAACCACGTGCAGTCGGTGACCCCGCTGGTCGCCGAGGCCGCCAGGGCGCTGCTGGACGTCGGGGTCCGCGACGTCCGCAACCAGGGCGTGCTGATGCGCGGCGTCAACGACACCCCGGAGGACCTGCTCGACCTCTGCTTCGCCCTCCAGGGCGAGGCGAACGTCCTGCCCTACTACTTCTACCTCTGCGACCTGATCCCCGGCGCCGAACACTGGCGGACCCCGCTCCACCGGGCCCAGCACCTCCAGGAGGCGATCATGGGCTACCTGCCGGGCTACGCCACCCCGCGGCTGGTCTGCGACGTCCCGCACGTCGGCAAGCGGTGGGTGCACCAGGCGGTCGCCTACGACCGCGAACGCGGCATCTCCTACTGGACGAAGAACTACCGCACCGCGCTGGAACTCCGCACCCCCGACGGCGCCCCCGACGGCTCCGCGACCGAGGACCCGCTGGAGCGGCGCCACCCCTACTACGACCCGGTCGACACCCTGCCGGAGGCCGGCCGCCGCTGGTGGTCCGAGCAGTCCGCACCGCCCGGCGACCGAGCCCGCTGACGCACCCGCCCGCCTGCCGCACCCCGTGAGGACGACGATGACCCCACCCGCCCCGCACCTGCCGGACACCGGACCCGACACCGACACCGGACCCGGCGGCCCGCTGCGCCGGATGTGCTGGATCTTCCCCGACCGCGAGTCGACCCGCACCGGCGCCATGTGGAAGCACTACTTCTGGGACATGTACGCCGAGGTCGCCGAGGCGATGGGGATGAGCTGGACGCGGCACTCGCCCGACGCCGTCACCGTCGACGGCACCGACCTCCGCCGGCCCCGGGTCTACGTCGACGACCAGGAGGTCACCCCGCAGGACACCCTCTTCGTCACCGCGCTCTACTCGCTGCCCTACCAGTCGATGGACGTCTTCAACCAGTACGCGCTGTACGCCGTGCTGGAACAGGCCGGCTTCTACCTGCCGTTCCCGCCGCAGACGTCGCTCATCGGCAACGACAAGCTGGCCACCCTGCTCCACCTCGCCGACTCGCCCGTCCCGCCGATCCCGTCCGTGCGGATCGGCTCCGGCCGCGACGTCGGCAAGCACCTGTACGAGGTCGCGCTCGGCGGCATGACCTACCCGGCCATCGTGAAACCGGCCGGATGGTGCGGCGGCGGCGGGATCAACCTGGCGCGCAGCGCCGAGGACGTCCGCGGCCTCGCCAGCCTCGCCCAGGGCGGCGACACCACGCTCGTCGTCCAGCCCTACCTCGGCGACGGCACCGTCGACCACCGGGTCTACGTCGTCGACGGCAAGCCGTACGCCCTGCTCAAGCGCATCCCCGAGGACGGCTCGCCGGTCGCCAACGCCAGCCGCGGCGGCACCATGCAGTTCGCCGACATCCCGGACGAACTCGCCGCCGCCACCGCCTGGTTCGCCGAGCGGCTGCCGATCCCGTTCTTCTGCGTCGACTTCCTGCACGACGGCGAACGGTACTGGTTCTCCGAGTTGGAACCGGACGGCGTGATCGCCCCCGACTTCGACGACCCGAACCGCTCCGTCCAGCGGGACGTCACCCGGGCCCGCTTCGCCGCCTACCGCGATGCCCACGCGAAGTGGCTCGCCGACCGCGGCGAGGCCCCCACCACCGCCGAGCCGGAAGCGAGCTGACACCCGTGTTCTCCCTCACCCCCGAGGCCGCCGAACCGCGGCTGCACGTCGCCCGGCGCACCCTCGGACGGCTGCGGACCGTCCCCGCACTGGCCGCCCGCTACACCGGGCACGCCGAGCCGCACCACCTCGACGACCTGGCCGCGCTGCCGCCGCTCGCCAAGGACGACCTCAACACCGCCCTCGCCCACCTCGAACCCAAGGCCGAACACGGCGCCACCTGGCTCTTCCAGAGCGGCGGCAGCACCGGCGCCCCCAAGATCGGCTACGCACCCACCGGCTTCTACATGGCCGGCGTGCACGCCCACTGGCAGCCGCTCGACCCCGACGACGTCTTCGTCAACGCCTGGGGCGCCGGCCGGATGTGGGGCGCCCACTTCCTCGCCGCCGCGCTCGCCGACCTCTCCGGCTGTCAGATCATCGCGGTCGGCTCGGTCGCCGCCGACGAGTACCCCGACTGGCTGTCGTTCTTCGCCGCCCGCCGGGTCACCGCCATCGGCGGCACCCCGAGCGTGCTGCGGCTCTGGTTCGCCCGCGCGCGCGCCGCCGGCATCACCCTGCCCGACCTGCGCAAGGTGCTCTGGCTCGGCGAGGCCTGGCAGCCGCAGCTCGCCGAGGACATGGCCGCCGTCGCCCCGCGGGCCCGCCGACACGGCATGTTCGGCAGCACCGAGACCTGGGTGGTCGGCACCAACGGCCCCGAGTGCCCCGCCGACACCTTCCACACCCTGCCCGAGCAACTGGTGCACGTCGGCCCCGACGACCTGCTCGACTTCACCACCCTCAACCCCGAGATGCTCAACCCCGTGCTGCGCTACCGCACCGGCGACGCCGGCCGCCTGGTCGCCTGCCCCTGCGGCCGGCCCGGCCCCGCGATGCAGGTGCTCGGCCGCCGTGACAGCGTCGTCCAGGTCCGCGGCCTCGGCCTGCACGTGGAGCAGGTCGTCGCCCGGGCCGAACGCGAGCCCGGCGTGACACAGGCCCAGGTCCTGGTCACCGAGCAGGGCGGCCGTGCCTCCTCCGTCGAGGTGCTGCTGCTCACCGCCCCCGACGCCGAGGTCGACACCGAGCGGCTGCGCAAGGAGATCCTCTCGGCGACCTTCACCCTCAGCACCGCCTTCCAGCACGACCCGCAGTGCTTCCGGGTGCGCACCGTCGACGCACTGATCAGCAACGGCCGCACCGGCAAGACGTCCGACCTCGTCGTCCGGGAGGACTCGTGAAACCGCGCCTGCCCGCCTCCCTCGGCCGGAGCTTCAACCTGTTCTGGGCCGGTCAGACCATCAGCACCGTCGGCGACCGGGTCACCGTCTTCGTCGTCCCCACCCTGATGATCTTCGTACTGCACGCCTCCGCCCTCCAGGTCGGCATCGTCGCGATGGCCCAGTACCTCGGCATCCCGCTGCTCGGACCGATCGCCGGCGTGCTCGTCGACCGCTGGGACAAGCGGTGGACGATGCTCGCCTGCGACCTCGTCCGGCTGGTCGCCGTCGGCGTCATCCCGCTCGCCTACTGGCTCGGCCGGCTCTCCACCCCGCTGATCTTCGGCTGCGTCGCGGCGATCAGCGGTGCGACCATCTTCTTCACCGTCGGCTACCTGATCGCCGTCCCTGCCGTGGTGCCGAAGGACGACCTCGTCCGGGCCTACTCCCGACTGGAGGGCAGCCGCTCCGTCTCCGAGGTCTCCGGCCCGTCCGTCGCCGCCGCCCTCTACAGCGCCCTCGGCGTCGCCGCCCTCCTCGTCGACGCCGCCAGCTACCTCGTCTCGGCGCTCTGCCTGCGCTCGATGCCCTCCTGGGGCGACCGCACCCCCGTCACCGGCTCCGTCCGGGAGCGCCTCACCCTCGGCTTCCGGCTCAACTGGTCCGACCCGGTGCTGCGCCGGGTCGTCGTCGCCGCCATCACGCTGAACTGCGGCGGTCCGATCTTCGTCACCGTGCTGCCCGTCCTCGCCTACCGCGGACTCGGCGTCTCCGTCGCGGTGTTCGGCGCGGCCATGTCGGTCGCCGCGGTCGGCGCACTGCTCGGCGCCGTGGTCGCCCCCAAGCTCAGCGAGCGGTTCGGCACCGGCCGGACGATGGCCTACGGCCTGCTGCTGCACTGCCTGGTCGGCCTCGGCGTGCTCGCCGCCCCCGCCCTGCCGACCGGCCCGGTGATCGCCGTGACCATGGGCTGCTACGGCTTCTTCATGTCCTGCATCAACGTGTGCAGCGCACCCGCCCGGCAGTCCCGGATGTCCGCCCAGAACCAGGGCGTCATGCACGCCGCCTACCGCACCGTCACCTGGGGCGTGATCCCGCTCGCCGCCCTCGTCGGCGGCTGGGCCGTCAGCCTGCTGACCGACTCCCTCGGCATCCTCGACGCCGCCCGCGTCGTCATGGCCGGCGGCACCCTGCTCGCCGCGTTCTCCTTCCTGCCCGCGATCCGCATCCAGCCCCTGCTGGACGCCGCCGAACGCGAGAAGGCCCGCGCGGCGGCCGAGGACGGGGCGGCCGACGCGGCCCTCGCGGAGCGCACCTCATGACCACCACGCGCAGGACCGTCCTCATCACCGGAACCTCCTCCGGCATCGGCCTGGCCACCGCCGTCGCCGCCGCGCGGGCCGGGTACGCCGTGGTGGCCACGATGCGCGACCCCGACCGCGCCGGGGCCCTGCGCGAGGCCGCAGGGCGGGCCGGCGTGGAGGTCGACGTCCGCCGACTCGACGTCACCGACGCCGACTCCGTCACCGCCTGCCTCGACGCCGTCGCCGAGGAGCACGGAGGGCTGGACGCCGTCGTCAACAACGCCGGCATCTCCAACTTCGACCCCACCCTGGAGATGTCCACCATGGCCGCGCTGCGGACCAACCTGGAGGTCAACTTCTTCGGGGTGATCGCGGTCAGCCGGGCCGCGATGCCGCTGCTGCGGGCCGCCCGCGGCAGCCTGATCACCATCGGCAGCGTGCACGGTGTCGTCGGCCAGCCCTTCAACGAGGCCTACTGCGCCGCCAAGTTCGCCGTCGAGGGCTTCATGGAGAGCCTCGCCCCGGTCGCCGCCGCGCACGGCGTCCGGGTGTCCCTGGTGGTGCCCGGATTCGTCCGCGGCACCAACTTCGGCATCTTCCCGGACGTCAACCGCACCACCGTCCAGGCCGCCTCCGGCCCGTACGCCGACACCTTCGCCGACTACGTCGACTGGGTCCGCACCAAGGGCTGGGAAGGCGCCGGCCAGCAGCCCCAGGACGTCGCCGACGTCGTGGTCGACACCCTCGGCGCCGACGACCCGCCGTTCCGGATCCCGGCCGGCCGGTGGGCCGCCGACTACCTCGACCAGAAACTCACCGACCGCGACGGCACCCACGTGCAGACCCTCGCCCGCACCTGGATCGGCCGCCCCGACCTGCCCTAGCGACCGTTCTGCCACAAGGGGCGCGGGGAACTGCGCAATCCGGGAGCGGGTGCTCCTGACGAATCCGGCTCACCCCTGGTCCGCACGGTGGTCCACATCCGAATCGCGCAGTTCCCCGCGCCCCTGCACAGCACCCGTGCGCTTCGAGACACGCTCCAGCCGCCCCGACCCCCGTCCGGAGGACCCGTGCCCGCCAAGTCCCTGCAGGAACTCGTCGACCTCGCCCGCACCCACTCGCCGTTCTACGCCGAGGCCTACCGCGACGTCCCGCGGACCGTCTCGCACATCACCCAGCTGCCCCTCGTCGACCAGGACGCCTTCTGGACCGCGACCCGTGACAACCGCCTGCTCACCGGCCCGCTCACCGACGCCGGCGTCTACAAGTCCGGCGGCACCACCGGCGCCCCCAAGCTCTCGCCGTGGACCCGCACCGAGCACGCCGAGGCGCTCACCGCCTTCGGCGCGGGCATGGTCCAGGCCGGTCTCAAGCCGGGCCACCGGGTCGCCAACCTGTTCCGCGCCGGCGAGCTCTACAGCGGTTTCCTCTTCATCGAGGGCGCCCTGCACCACGCGCCGGTCGACAACGTCCGCCTGCCGGTCGGCGGCTCCGCGCCCAACGACTACATCGCCGACCTGGTCAACGGCTTCGGCGTGCACGTCCTCGCCGGCGAGCCGATGAAGCTCAGCGCCGTCGCCGAACACCTCGTCCAGCGCGGGGAGAGCGCCGAATCGGTCGAACTGCTGCTGTTCGGCGGCGACCTGCTCTTCACCGACCTGCGGCCGCTGCTCGCCCGGGCCTTCCCCAAGGCGGCGATCTCCTCGGTCGGCTACGCCTCGGTGGACGCCGGCCTGGTCGCCTCGCCCGTCCCCGGCGACGACGTCCGGGTGCACGAGGCCTTCTCGAACCGCACGCTGGTGGAGATCGTCGACAGCACGACCGGTGAGCCGATCACCACCCCCGGTGTGCCCGGACGCGTCGTCGTCACCAACCTCTTCCGCACCCTGATGCCGATCCTGCGCTACCCGGCCGGCGACCGCGCCGAATGGCTCGACGCGGACTGCCGCCGCTTCCGCCTGCTCGGCCGCTCCGAGGAGGGCGGCCGGGTCGGCATCGTCTCCATGCCGAGCGAGGACGTCCGTGCCGTCCTCGTCGCCGCCGACCCCGAACGGCACATCGCCGGCATGCAGATGGTGCAGCGCCGCCGGGACGGCCGGGACGGCATCGTCCTGCGCCTCGGCTGCACCGGGCAGCCGCCCGCCGACCTCACCGAGCGGTTGATCGCCGCCGTGTACGCCGCCCGCCCCACCTACCCCGAGGAGGTCGCGGCCGGCGCGATCCACCCCCTGACGATCGAGTGGGTGCCGCGCTCCGAACTCGTCACCAACCCACGCACGGGCAAGCTGCGCCAGGTCGTCGACGAGCGCCCCGAAGACTGAGGCCCGACCCGCCGGGCGGGGCGTCGCGCCCTCCGGAACTCCTCAGCCGTCGAGCGGCTTTCCGGAGAGCGTGACGCTCTGCCCGCGGAATTCCGCGACGACCTTCCCGGTGGATTGCCGGACGGTCACGTCGTAGATTCCCTGCCGCCCCGAGCGCGAGCGCTCGGCCGCCTCCGCCACCAACTCGTCGCCGACCGCCGCCGGAGCGAGGAAGGTGACCTGGGCGGCCTGCGCCACGGTGACCGGGCCGTAGCTGTTGCACGCGTACGAGAACGCGGCGTCGGCGAGCAGGAAGATGAAGCCGCCGTGCGCGATGCCGTGGCCGTTCACCATGTCGGCCGTCACCTTCATGCCCATGCTGGCGTGCCCCGCCGACACCGCGTCGAGGGAGATTCCCAGCGACCGGCACGTCCGGTCGCGCTCGAAGAGCGCAGCCATCCTGGAATTCCCGACAGTGTCGGGCTCCGCATTCTCGCCCATATTCCCCTGCCTCCCCCGGGACCGGCCCGAAAAACCCGATGATCCGCTCCCGGGAATTACATCGATCCGCACCGCCGGCTGTCAACGGTGACCCGATCCTCCCGCGGACACCGTGCGGCCGGGTGAATTCCGCAGGAGTCCGCCGCACCGGGGGAATGAACGGCGGGCAGTACCCGCACGACGCCACCGTTCACGAACTCCCGGCGCCCGCACCGCCGCCGTCCACGGCCGCGCGTGCGACCGTGACCGTGCCGTCCGGACGGAGCGTGAACCGCACGGCCTCCCCCTCGGCGGTACGGGTGTCGCTCGCGCCGTACGCCCTGAGCGTGAGGTCCTCGGCCTTCCCGTAGTGCAGGTCGGCCTCGGCCGCGTCCGCCCAGTCGTTCACCCGGACGCGGACGGACCAGTGCTCCAGCTCCTGCGACCGCCAGGCGCCCCAACTGGCCTCCGGCAGCAGCCCCGCCGCTGCGCCGCCCCGCACCCCCAGTCCGGCGAGCACGAGTGCGCAAGCCGTCGCCCCACCGAGAACCCCCCTCAGCTTCATGATCGTGAGCCTACCGGGCGGGGCTACCGGCGCTCTTGCGCATACGCCCTGATCCACGCCAGGGAACGGCCCGGCAGGACACGCCACGGGCGGGGCCACTCACGATCCGCCAAGAAGTCGGCCTTCTCCGGGTGCGTCACCGCGACCGTGACGGCCAGGGCGTCCTTGACGGTGAACCTCGGGCCGGGGCCGTCACCGACGACCCCGTGCCGCGTTGTGAGGGAGTGCGGCACACTGGCTGCGGACGACCGCGAAGGAACCGCACGCACGACGACGATCACTCTCCAGGCAGGGGTGGCACGGTGGCAGACGGTACCCGACAGGCGGAGCCCGCCATGAATCCCGCGGTGCGCGACACGTACGGCCCGGCGGACCTCGGCAACAACCCCGTGTTCGCCGGAGGGTTCATCAACTTCGGCCACTGGCAGGCGATCGACCTCGACCGGCCGCTCGACGAGGCCGACCGGATCCGCAGCCAGCAGGACCTCTACCGCCAGGTCCTGCGGGCCGCCGCACTGCCGGACGAACCGGAGATCCTCGAAGTCGGCTGCGGGCTCGGCATGGGCTGCGCCCTGACGCTGAGCGAGTGCGGGCGTGCCACCGTCACCGGCATGGACATCCACCCCGAGCAGCTGCAGCGGGCCCGCGACGCCCACGCCGACCTGCTGCGCCGGGAGCCGGACCGGCTGCGGTTCGTCCAGGGCGCGGCCGAGCGCATGCCGGTGGAGGGTGACGGGTTCGACGCCGTGATCAGCGTGGAGGCCGCCCAGCACTTCCCGGACCTCCGGGCCTTCGCCGAGGAGACGTCGAGGGTACTGCGGCCGGGTGGCCGGGCGGCCTTCGCCAGCTTCTTCACCGTCGACGGCGCCCCCGGCCGGCCCGGGGAACTCGCGGCCCTGCTGGACACCTTCGCCAACGGCCTGGACATCG
Organism: Kitasatospora sp. NPDC085895; assembly: GCF_040702125.1. Lineage (NCBI taxonomy): Bacteria > Bacillati > Actinomycetota > Actinomycetes > Kitasatosporales > Streptomycetaceae > Kitasatospora > Kitasatospora sp. NPDC085895. The sequence goes on from NZ_JBFBJY010000025.1 coordinate 15,786, forward strand.
CCCGCCCGGTGCAGCAGCTCGCGGACGCACTCACCGGGGCCGGTCTCGCCGGTGTGCACGTCGAATCGATCGGACGGCACGTCTGGCCGGGCTGGGACCGGTGGCTGAGCCGGTGGTGGGCCCCGGAGACCTGGCCGCGGAACTTCCTGCGGGCCTACGAGCGGGGAATCCTCGACTACTACCTGGTCACGGCGGAGCAGCCCCGGTAGCGGCCCGGCGCGACGGCCGCCGATCGCATCCCCGACGGCCTCCGGGCCCTGGTCGAACGGGCTGCCGGACCGCGGTCGAACGGCGTCGGCACCGGGCCGCCCGGCAAGTGGTCGCGCCCTCTCGACCGGAAAGGTGTCACCCGGGAGGGTCCGGTGCGGGAGGATCCCTCCCGTGAGCCACCACCCCCTGCCGCCCCTGCCGGAGCCCGCGTACGCCCTGATCCGCGTCGAGGCCCCGCCCGGGGTGCCCGCCCGGATCGCCGACCGCCTCCGGGAGCCCGGCATCCCGGCCGGTCTGATCGGCTACGAGTACCGGCCGCTGGGGGAGCCGCGGTTCCTCGGCGCGGTCGGCGAGCAGGGAGCGGTCGCCGTCGCCACCCGCGGCCTGTTCGGGTACATCGCCGTCGACGTGGCCACCGGGCGCATGGTGTACGTGCCCCGTGCCGACTCGGCGGAGGCCGGTCACGTGAACGGCGACCTGGACTCGTTCACCCGGTGCGTCGAGGCCGTGATCGCCCGCTTCCCGTTCTACGCGGCGGACGACGAGGGTGGTTTCGCGGAGGTGGCGGACGAGCTCCGCGCCCTCCTGCCCCGCATCGACCGGACCGCTCTCGCGCACAGCGGGTTCTGGGAGACGTTCTGCGACGACGTCGAGATGGGGAGTTACCCCGACGGCGACGACTGATCCACCGACGCCGGCCGTACTCGCAAGGGCTCCCGCCACCACCTCGGGACGGTGTCGGCACCGGCCCCTACAGTGACCCGGACCGACGGCGTCCGGCCCCGCAACCCGGCCGTGCGCCGCCCCCACCACCGAGGAGCCGCAGACCGTGGGGTACCACACCGAGTTCACCGGCCGGATCGAGGTCGTGCCGCCGCTCAACGCAGCCGAGCGGAGCTACCTGCGGAGGTTCGCCGGAAGCCGGCGGATGGACCGGGACGCCGGCCCCTACTACGTCGACGGCCCGCCGCACAGGCCGTTCGACCGCTCCGGACAGGCGGGGAACGACGACGTCCGCGACGCCGACCGGCCACCGGAAGGACAGCCCGGCCTGTGGTGCCACTGGGAACCCGTCGAGGACGGAAGCGGAATCGAGTGGAACGGGGCGGAGAAGTTCTACTTCGCCACCGAATGGATGAGCTACCTCGTCGACCACTTCCTCAAGCCCGGCGCGGCCGCCCAGGGCCACCCCGGGTTCGAGCACTTCACCTTCGACCACGTCCTCAACGGCACGGTCGAAGCGGTCGGCGAGGAACCGGGGGACGCGTGGCAGCTCCTCGTCCGGGACAACACCGTCAGCGCGATCGAACACGACCCCGGGGAGCCGGACCGGATGTGCGAGACCTGCCTGCGGATCGTCGAGAGCGAGGACACGGCCTGCTGCGTCCACGCGGAGACGGTGCCGGTATGGCCGGCCTGACGACCCGGGGCGGCCGTACTGCTGCCATGGCCGACGACGGCGAAGCCCCTCGTGCGGACAGCCTGCCGCCCGCGGCCCGGTACGTCGCCGCGGTCCTCGCCGACCCGCGCACCCGTGCCGAGGTGAACTCGAACGGTGGCTGACCGGCCTGGAAGCGCACCGGCCGGGGCTGCTCCACACCCACGCGGGAGACCCGGGTTCCTGGAACCTCGGTCGCGTGCTGCGGGCCCGGCGGGCGGGCGACGTCGTCCGCTCCCGCCCCCTGTTCATGGTCGGTCGTTGGGCGGAGGCCACCTGGGACCACCTCCCGGGTACCGAGTGGTCCCGCTGCTGACCGCCGCGGGCTCGAAGTCCCCGGTCGTCGCCTGGGCTCGTCGTCCCCGGTCGTCGTTCACGGCCGGAGGAGTGTGCAGAAGCGGTCCAGGGCGAGGTCCGTGCGGTGGCGGTCCCCGGTGGTCGTGAGATCGAACAGGAGGCCGCGGACGACCGCCATGACCAGAGTGGGAGTGACGGTGTCGCCAGGGCCGGTGGTGACGCCGCAAAGGGCGGCACCGAGGGTGTCGAACCATCCCGTGATCGCCTCGGCCCGGTCGGGGTGGTGCTCGGGGTGGGCGAGGCCGTCGGCGTGCACCTCGAAGATCAGGCGGACGTACGGGGCGCGCTCCGGTGCGCTGATCCAGGCCCAGATGCCGCGCAGGTGCTCCTCCGGCGAGGCCGCCTCCGCCGGCAGGCCCTCGGCCAGGCGGGCCGCACCGCGGCGGCGGGCCTCGGCCAGCACGGCGGACACCAACTCCTGCTTGCTGCCGAAGTCGTAGAGCAGCATCCGGGGGCTGGTCCCCAGTGCGGCGGCCAGCGGCCGCAGGCTCAGTCCGGCGAGGCCGTGCGCCAGCACGTAGTCGGTCGCCCGCGCCAGCGTGGCCTCCCGTCGGCCGGGATCCGGAGGTCGCCCCACGGTGGATCGTCCTTCCAGCAGCGAGAACCTGAGTCAACGTCAGTATATGGTACGACTGTTTCACTCATGAGGGGAGACAGTCATGCACGCACCGGACCGGGCACTCGTCCTGGGTGCCGGAGGGCCCGTCGGCACGGCCTGGACGGCCGGGTTCGCCTGCGGGCTGCGCCGCAGCGGAGTGGACCTCGGCGCGGCCGATCTGATCGTGGGCACCTCGGCCGGCGCGATCACCGCCGCGCTGCTGGCCACCGGTGAGGACCCCGGCCGGCTCGCCACCCCCGTACGCCCCGACGACGCGGGCAGCACTCCTCCCCGGGTGGACGGACGCCGACTCGGCGAGGCCTTCGCCGTGCTCGGCGCTGCCGCCTCGGACCCGGCCGGCGCGCGGCGCCGGGTCGGCCGGATCGCGCTCGAGGCCGAGACCGGCCCCGAGCAGGCACACGTCGAACGGATGCGCGCCATGGTCGGCGCCGACCGATGGCCCCACCGGCGGTTGCTGATCACCGCGGTGGACACCGGGACCGGCGAGCAGGAGGTCTTCGACCGCACGAGCGGCGCACCGCTGGCCTCCGCCGTGGCGGCGAGCACGGCCTTCCCCGGCATCTACCCGCCGATCACCGTCAACGGCCGCCGCTACATGGACGGGTCCCTGCGGTCGGCGACCAACGCCGGACTCGCGGCCGGAGCCCGCACGCTGGTCGTGATCGACCCGCAGGCGCACCTGTTCCCCCGCGAGCTCCTCCAGCAGGAGCTGGCGGCCGCCGCCGCACACACCGTGGTGACCGTCGGGCCCGATGCCGGATCACTGCGCGCCTTCGGCTCCGACCTGAACGACCGGGCGGCCTGGGAACCGGCCTACCGGGCGGGTCTTCGCCAGGCCGCCGACGCCGGTGAGCAGCTCCGCCTCGTCTGGAACACCGGCTCCGGCACGGACTGAGCGCAGCCCATGACCACCTCGTCCGGCGGATCGGCCGCGCCCTGCCGGCAAACCGGTCGTGCGACCGGCGGCGGGGTCCGTACGATCGTGGCAGCGGGACCGCGCGATCCCGCAGGATGCGGCCCGTGACAGAGTGGCCCATTGCCATCGGTGCACCGGAGGCACCCCGGGTATCGATCGGTGGAGGAGGAGCGGTCCTGCTCCGATCCCGCCCGTGGGTTCGAGTCCCACCGGCTCCCGCATCCGCCCTCCGCGCCGCGGCAGGGCCTTGTGTTCGTAGGGATCCGCCGCGCTGCGAGCGCGCCGCCGGACAGGCACGGTTGAGGTGCTCGGCCCCCGCCCGAGTGCGGCCTCACCGCGGGCCGTTGTCCGTTCAACCGCCGCCCCGCCGGGTAGGTGGGGCAGGGCAGGGTGCCGGGCTCGCAGGGCCAGCGGACCGGTGCGCGCTTCGGCTATCGTTCCGGCAGATCGCCGCCGCTCAGGCACGGCGATCCCAGGACCGATCGGGGGACTTGATGCAGTATCCGTCGCAGGACCCGCCACCGCACTGGACCCCGCCGCACCAGACCCCGCCGTCCGGCCCGCCGACGGCCGGATCGCCGACGGCCGGTCACCCGGCGCCGCACCGCTCGAACGCGAAGACCTGGGGCGTGGTCGCCGCGGTGGTCAGCGCCGCAGCGGGCGTGGCCAGCGCGATCGCGGCGTTCACGGGCGGCGGTTCGGGGCCCTCCGCGGCGCCCGGACCGGCACCGCAGGTCACCGTCACGGTCGCCGGGCAGGGTGCGTCGGCGGGCACGGGCGATGCTGCGACCGCCGTCTCCCCGGCGCCCGCGGGGGCCGGCGCGGGCGCCGCGGTGCGCTGGTCGGGGAAGATCCTCTTCGGCATGGAGGGCATCGACCTGTCCGCCCTGCCGCCCCGGAAGGGCGCCGGCGCCGTCAACTTCCCGAGCGCCCAGCGCAGCGGCAGCAGCGGCATGAAGATCAAGGGTCAGGTCGCTCCCTGGGAGGGGCCGGGCGAGCCCACGGCGGAGGGCTGCCGGGACCTGCTGCAGACGCGGGCGCGCCAGGAGGTCGACGTCGCCGAGGGCGACCGGGTCTGCGTGGTGAACGAGAGTTCGCCGATCGGCCTGGTGGCCGTCACCGGGACCCACTACGACCAGGGCAGCTACGGAGAGCTGGACGCCGACCTGAAGGTCTGGAACCTGCGGCTCGCCCACTGACCGTTCCTGCGCCCCGGTGCTGCCAGGGCGTTCGTGGCCGCGCAGGGGAACGGGCCGGCCCCGGTACCGAGTACCGGGGCCGGCCCGTCCTGATCGGGCCGTTTCAGGCCGTCGTGCGGCGGGTGGCCCGCTTGGCCGGTGCCGCCTTCTTGGCGGTGCGCGGCGCGGTCTTCTTCGCGGTGGCGGCCTTCTTGGCGGGCGCGGTCGACTTCTTCGCCGCCGCGGTGGTCTTCCGCGTGGTGGTCTTCTCGGCGGGTGCCGCGGTCTTCTTGACCGCGGTGGCGGCCTTCGTCGCGGTGGACTTCGTTGCCGTGGCCCTGGCCGCGGTGGCCTTGGTCGGAGCGGCCTTCTTGGCCGTGGTCTTCCCGGTGGTGGTCCGCTTCACGGCGGCCGGCGCGGTGGCGGCGGTGGTGGCAGCGGCGGCGGTGCGCTTCGCCGCCGTCCGCTTGCGGGCGGGCGCGGCGGCGGCGGACTTGCCCGCGGTGAGCGAGCCCTTGGGGGCCTTGGCCGTGGCGGGGCCGGACTTCGGCAGCTTCTTCGCGCCGGAGACCAGGTCCTTGAAGCCCTGGCCGGGGCGGAAGCGCGGCACGTTGGTCTTCTTGACCCGCACGCGCTCGCCGGTCTGCGGGTTGCGGGCGTAGCGGCCGGCGCGCTCGACCTTCTCCAGCGTGCCGAAGCCGGTGACCTGCACCCGCTCCCCGGCCACCACGGCACGGACCATGGCGTCGAGGACCGCGTCCACGGCGTCCTCGGCGGCGGTGCGGCTGCCGAGCTGCCCGGCTACCGCCTCGACGAGTTGTCCCTTGTTCATGACGACATCTCCACAACCACATCGGGGATGGTTTGTCCTGTTTCATCCTCAACATAGAGGCCATCCAGGCGCTCCGCCCGCCCAACGGGCCCCATTCGGGCACCTCGTGCCGCGGATTTCGGGGTCGGGGACGCCGATCGGCGACCCCGCGGCGATGCCACCTGCGTCAACGGACCGGACGGGCACCGGCGATAGGCGGGTTCCGTACCGGTTGCCGCCGACCCCGGGAGCCGGTCCGGCCGGGCCGGCGGCGGCAGTTGCCGGGTCGGGTGCGGGCCGGTCGCAGGCGATGAACGGCGCGGTCCTCGCGGTGCCGTCCTCGGCGAAGCGCGGGCGGGTTCCGGGCCGCCGATGAGGTCCGCCGTGCGGCTCCCGGGGGCATCCGTGCTGGTGACGGGGCCGCATCGGCGACTTCGGCGCGGTCCGCGGCATCCCGCGGGACGCCCTGCTGTCGCGGCGCGGTCCGTCGGGCGCCAACTACCGGGCGCCGTCGCAGCCAGGCTGCCGGCGCGGTTCCTCGGCCGACCGGACGTGGCGGACCTCCGACCGGCCGCGCTGCGCCGTCGGCGACGGCAGGGGATCCGAGGACCACGTACACCGGCCCCGGTGGTGCGGAGTCCGTCGGGCCCGCCGGCCGCAGGACGTTCGGCCGTTCGCGTGGCCGCGGCCGTCGCGCGGGGCGGTGCCACGGCCGGGACGCAGGCTCCGAGCCGACGGACGGGGGAGTGCGTGGCCGGACGGACGCGGCTGCCGGTGCCCGACGAAGGCGCGGACGCGCACGGCGAGGCCCTCGGCGCTGTCGGTGTCGGAGTCCGCCGCCAGCAGCCCACGGCGGGCCAGGAGTTCCAGGGGCGCGATCCGGGCGCGAAGGCCCGGGCGCTTCCCGCCGCCGCGGACGATCCCCTACACGGCCGACGGATCCTCGGGCGGTGCCTGCGCAGGGCGCCGGGCGGCCACCGGTGCGGCGAGTGCGACCAGCGCGGCCAGCACCGCGAAGCCGGCGCCGAGCGTGGTCGCCGAGGCGGCCGATGCGAGGACCAGCGGGCCCCCGGCGTCGCCGAGTTCGCGGCCCAGTTCGGCGGCGCCCATGGTCTGACCGAGCCGCTCGGCGGGCGCCGCGGCGGCGAGCGAGGCGAAGGCGAGCGGGGTGACGAGACCCGTGCCGGCGCCGACGGCCACGGCCGCGGTCAGCAGACCGACGAGGCCGGGAACCAGCGCTGCCGCCAGGCCGGCGGCGGTGAGCAGGAGGCCCGTGGCGATGCCGGTCGTCAGGCCGATCCGTCCCGTGTCCAACGCCCGGCCCGCGCGCGGTTGGGCGATCGCGGCGCAGAGCGCCAGCAGGGACACCGCGGCACCGGTCGCGACCGGTCCGAGGCCGGCCCGGTGTCCGATCACCGGCAGGAAGCCGACCCCGGCCGACAGCGCGGCCGTTGCGCAGGCCAGTGCCAGCGTCGGCCGCACGAAGGAGCCTTCGGCGAGGTGACGGGCGAGGTCCAGGACGGTCTGGCGGGCGCGCGGCAGCGGCGCCACCACCGGCACCGTCACGGCGGCCCGGACGGTGACCGCCCCGGCGAGGGCGGCGGTCACCGCGAATAGCAACGGCAGTCCGCCCAGCCGCACCAACGCGCCGCCGAGCAGCGGGCCCGCGGTGTAGCCGATGCTCTTCCAGAAGCCGTAACCGCCGTACGCACGTCCGTGCCCGGCCCGCGGGTTGAGCCGGGCCACCAGCATCGACGCGGCCGGGGAGAACGCGGAGGCGGCGGCGCCCTGCCCGAGCCGCGCGAGCCACAGGAGTTCCGCGTCCGCGGACAGCGCGAAGCACGCCGAGGCGGCGGCGAAGGCGATCAGGCCGCCGAGGAGCACCGGCCGCGGCCCGACCCGGTCGGCCAATGTGCCGAACACCGGCTTGAGCAGGACCTCGGCCCCGTCGTAGAGCGCGAGCAGTCCACCGAGGACCAGCCAGGACGCGTGCCGTTCGGCCGTGAAGCCGCCCAGGTTGGCGGCGATGCCGTGCGCGCCGAAGGCGGTGGTGAACCCGGCCGCGTACAGCGGTCGCATCTGCCGCCGTACGGCTCGTTCCCCGGTCCGCGCTTCGGCCACGACCGCACCTTCCGTGTCAGCCCCGACGGAGAGCGGAGAGGCCCTGCCCGATGCGGTCGTCCGCCCGGGCCGTGGCGAAAGGCCCGTGGACCCCCACCGCCGGAGCCCTGTCTCCGACCGGCCCCTCGGACGGCTCCCGCTGCGCCGCGACCCGCTGCCGGGGCGGCTCCGCCGGGAGGGACACGAGCGGCAACGCGCATCGTCGGCGGGGATGCGTCGTCATATCCCCCAAAGTAGCAACCGCTACATTAGGGGAGGAAAGGGGCGCCGATCCCGAACGAGGTGGCTGATGCACTCGATCACCGACTGGCTCTCCGGCCTGTCCGGTCCGGTCGTGTACGCGGTCGTCGCCGCCCTGGTCTTCGCCGAGGACGCGCTCTTCTTCGGCTTCGTCATCCCCGGCGAGACGGCCGCCGTCCTCGGCGGCGTCCTCGCCCACCAGGGCAAGGTCTCCCTCGGCCTGATGATCCTCGTGGTGGTGGGTGCGGCGATCCTCGGCGACTCCGTCGGCTACGAGGTCGGCCACCGGGCGGGCCCGGCGATCCTCGGCACCCGCCCCATGCGGCGCCACGGCGAGCGCATCGCCAGGGCCCAGGACCTGATCCGCCGACGCGGGCCGGCCGCCGTCTTCTTCGGCCGGTTCGTCGCCTTCTTCCGCGCGATGATGCCCGCCCTGGCCGGCATCTCCCACATGCCCTACCGCCGCTTCCTGCTCTTCAACGCCCTCGGCGGCCTGGCCTGGGGCGTCGGCTTCACCCTCCTCGGCTACTTCGCCGGAGCCGCGTACACCCGCGTCGAGGGACTGGTCGGCCGTGCCCTCGCCATCGCCCTCGCCGTCCTGGTGGTGGTGGCCCTGACCGTCTGGCACCTGCGGCGCCGCCGGCACGAGTCCCGCTCGCCGCAGCCCGACGGCCACGACGAGCGGTCCTGACGCCGGACGGGCGCCCCGCCCGGCGCGCCGTCAACGGCTCGCGGCGCCGACGGAGTTGCGGCCACGGGCCCCGGCGTCGCTACTCCACACCCGACCCGTGCGCCGCGAGCACCTCGTGCACCGCCGCGGCCAGGGCCGCCCGGTCCTCGTAGAACGCCATGAAGGTGTCGTAGCGGGGGTCGATCAGGCGCAGTGCGGCCGCCTTGGTCAGCTCCACGTTCTCGGTGTCCTCGGTGAGCGGGGCGCGCAGCACGTCGAGCATCACCGTCCGGAGCGCCGGGTGGTCCTGGTCCTGGACCAGCTGCACCAGGGCGATCCGCCGCGACCAGTCGTCCAACGTCCAGTAGAACGCCGCGAGGGCCTCGACGTGCCCGGGCCGGACGGCGGGACGGGCGAACTCGATCTCGACCCAGGACAGAGACCGGACGAGGGACCGGAACCGCTCCAGCGCGTACATGCGCCGCATCCTATGCCGCGGCCGCAACCCGGTCGGGTGCCCGCCCCGCTGGCGTGCCCGGCCCCGGCCCCGGCCCCCTCCCGCAGCCGTCCGACCGCATGTCATCATGTGAAGACATCGCATGATGACAAACGAGCGGAGAGGCGGACCGGCCATGCGGGCGAGCGCGGAGACGGGCGCGGGGGGACGGCAACGGGCACTCGTGCCGGTCCTGGTCTTCCTCGGCACGGTGGTGGCCGTGATCAGCAGCCTCGGGGCACCGATGGTCCCGACGATCGCCGCCGTCGACCACGTCTCCCTCGCGGACGCCCAGTGGTCGCTCACCGTCACCATGCTGGTCGGCGCGGTGGCCACCCCCGTCATGGGACGGCTCGGCGACGGCCCGCACCGCCGCACCGTGATGCTGGCCGCCGCCGCGACCGTCCTCGCCGGCAGCGTGCTCGCCGCCCTCCCCCTGGGATTCCCCGCACTGATGGCCGGCCGCGCCCTGCAGGGCGTCGGACTGGGCCTCACCCCGCTGGCCATCGCCACCGCCCGCGACAGCGTGCCCGGCGAACGCTCCCGCTCCGCCCTCGCCGTCCTCTCCCTCACCACGGTCGCCGGCGTCGGCCTCGGCTACCCCCTCACCGGACTGATCGCCCAGTCCCTCGGCGTCCACGCCGCCTTCTGGTTCGGCGCCGCCATCAGCGCCGCCGCGCTCACCGCCGGCATCCTCGTCCTGCCGCCGACCACCCACCGCCCCGCCCGGCCGCTCGACCTGCTCGGTGCCTGCCTGCTCGGCACCGGCCTCGGCGGACTGCTCCTCGCCCTCAGCGAGGGCGAAGTCCTCGGCTGGACCTCCCCGGCCCTGCTCGCCCTCGCGGCCGCCTCCGCCCTCCTGCTCCTGTGGTGGGTCCGGCACGAACTGCGCACCCCGCACCCGCTCGTCGACCTCCGCTCGCTGCGCAACCCGGTGGTGCTCACCGCCGACGTGGCCGGCCTGGTCGCCGGCATCGGGATGTACCTGCTGATGTCCCTGGTGACCCGGTTCGTCCAGACGCCCGCCTCCGCGGGGTACGGCTTCGGCGCCACCGTCACCGTCGCCGGACTCGCACTGCTGCCGTTCTCCGCGGCCAGCATCCTGACCAGCCGGATCGCATCCCGCCTCGCCCGGCGCACCGGCACCGCGGCGATCCTGCCGATCGGCTGCGCGGTCTCCCTGCTCGCCACCCTGGCCTTCCTGTCCGGCCGCGACCGGCTGTGGGAGCCGTTCGCCGTCATGGGCCTCGCCGGGCTGGGCGTAGGCCTGACCTTCGCCGTCATGCCCGGACTGATCGTCGGCGCCGTCCCCGCCCACGAGACCGGCAGCGCCATCAGCTTCAACCAGGTGCTCCGCTACGTCGGCTACTCCACCGGCAGCGCCCTCAGCGGCGCGGTGCTCCAGGCCCACACGCCCGTCGGGCACGCCCTGCCCACGGGCGACGCCTACACGGCCGCCGCGCTGATCGGCTGCGCGGTCTGGGCGGTGGTCGGGGCGGCTACCATCGTCCTGCCGCGGCGCGGGGCCACGGCGGCCACCGGGAACGGACTGCGCATCACCGTCCGGGCGGCGGGCGGCGAGGCCGAGGGCGAGGGCGCCCGGGAGGAGGGAGCACCCGCGTGAGCGAGGCGAGTGCGGGGGAGCGGCGCCGGGACGCGGCGCGCAGCCGGGAGCTGCTGCTGCGGGCGGCCATCGAACTCTTCGCCGAGCGCGGCTTCGACCGCACCACCATCCGCGAGATCGGCGAACGGGCCGGCGTCGACCCGGCGCTGATCGCCCGTTACTACGGGGGCAAGACCCAGCTGTACCTGGCCACCGTGCAGGCCGAGCACGGCGACGCCACACCGGCCGACCTGCTCGACGAGGAACGCCTCGCCGGACTGCTCGACCGCTTCGAGCAGCGCGGCCCCGGGCCCGCCTTCCAGACCGTCGTCCTGCCCTCCGACGACTCCGCCGTCCAGGACGCCGTCCGGGCCCACCTGCACCGCCGGCTGGTGGACCCGCTGCGCGAACGCCTCGAACGCGAGGGCCTGGACCGCCCGCAGCTGCGCGCCGAGCTCGCCGTCGCGGCCTTCACCGGCGTGGTCCTCGCCCGCAGCGGCGGCGGCATGCCCGAACTCGCCGCCGCCGACCCGGCCGAGGTCCGCGCCCTCCTGCACGACCTCCTCGCCGCCACCGCAGGCACGGCCTGAGGCGTGTCCCCAAGGGCGCTCGGGTGGCCACACCGGGGGCGCGTGGGGGTACTTCCCGGCCGCCGGGCCGGGGGAGAGCCGCGCGATGCGGCGGCGGGCAGCCGTGCGGACAGGGGTGAGCCGGATGCGCCAGGAACGCCACTCCCGGGCCGAGCGGCTCGCCCCCGGCCTCCGGCCGGGAAGTGCTCCCGCGCGCCCCTGACATCTACCGTCCGGGCGCCCGTCGAAGGCAACTGCCGGGCGTTCCTCCGGGGCCGGCCGTCTCAGCGGTCGGCGCCGGGCGCGGGGGGAGCGGGCTGCAGGCGGACGCAGCACTCCCCGGGAACGGGGTCGAGGACGGCTTCGACGCCCGGGACCTCCAGGCCCCGGAGGTAGCCGTCGAGGAAGGCGTGGTTCATGCCGCACACCAGCTCCGGCGCCTTGGCGGCGAGCGGGTGGAACGGACAGTTGCGCAGCCGGACCTCGGTCGGCGACTCCCGGACGGGCTCGTACCCGTAGGTCTCCAGCATCTGCTCGCACATCGTCAGCCCGCGTTCCACCCCGAGCCGCCCGGGACGCCCGGACTCGCGCTCCTCCTCGCCGAGCCGGCGGCCGCGGCCGGCCGCCACGTCCACGGCGGCCCGGGCCGCGCTGCCGCCGCCGCTCTGGGCCAGGACGGCGTCCAGGAGCAGGTCGGCCAGCAACTCGTGGCGACGGTCGGGGATCGAGACGGTGATCTGGGCGTCGGTCGGCTCGTAGACCTTGGGCTGGCGGCCCACCTTGCGGACGGCCCCGGGCGCGCCGTAGCGGGCCTGCAGCAGACCGGCGTCGACGAGCTTGTCGAGGTGGAAGGCGGCGAGCTTGCGGGAGATGCCCACGCTCGCGGCCGCCTCGTCCCGGGTCACCGGCCGGCCGGCGCGTCGGACGAAGGCGAACATCCGCCGACGCGACTCCTCGCCGAGCACGCTCACCGACCGGATGCGGTCGGCCGGCTCCTGCGGTGCCGTGCCCCGGTCGCTCTCGTCACTGGTCACCTGTTCACGATAACTCCCACGCACGGCGACACGCCCCCGTTGGTGGAGCTGTGGCCTGCCCGTCTTGACGGGCGACCCGAATAAGGACAACACTTGTTGGTGAAAAGGCGGAGAAAGGGGCCCGGCATGACCAGCGAGCAGCAGACCCGGGCGAAGCAGTCGGGAGAAGCGGCGCGGCCGGGTGAAGCGACGCGGCCGGCGGAGGCGAAGCGGCCGGTCGGTGCGGTGGTGGCAGGCCCCCACGGCCACCCGTTCCACCCGATGCTGGTCACCGTCCCGATCGGGGCGTGGGTGGCCGCCCTGGTCTTCGACACCGCCTCGCACCTGGTGGACGACCCCGCCTTCCTGGCGCGGGGAGCGATGTGGCTGATCGCGGTGGGCGTGCTCGGTGCGCTGGCCGCGGCACTGGTCGGGTTCCTCGACCTGCTCACCATCCCGCGCGGCACCCCGGCGATGCGCACGGCGCTCGTGCACATGTCGCTCAACCTCCTGGTGACCTGCGCGTACGCCGCCGGCTTCCTCTGGCGGCACGCCGACGGCGCCACCGGCAGCGTCGGAGCGGGGAAGCTCGCGCTGTCGGCGGTGAGCCTCGCCGTGCTCGGCGTCTCCGGGTACCTCGGCGGCGAGCCCGCCCACCGCTACGGCGTCCGGGTCGCCGACGGGGCCGCCCGGGCGGAGGGCTGCACCCTCACTCGGACCGGCCCCGACCGCACCTGATCGCCCCTCGGCCGAATCCCGGCCTCGCCCGCCGGCCGCCCCTCGAACCGTCCCTTCCGGAGGGTCCCCCGTGGACATCGCAGCTCTCGTCACCCGGCCGATCGAAGCGCCGACCGGCCCCGTCGGGGCCGCCGGCCGGAACGCGCCCGTTCTCGACACCACCGGCCGCTGACATGAGCAGCCACCCCGCTCCCGACCTCTCCGCGGTGATCGCCATGTACGACTTCTCGACACCCGAGTCCACCACCACGTACGACTTCCCGACCCGTGCGTCGGCTCCTGCACCGGTCCCGGCGCCGGCCGCGGTGCCGCTGCACGTCGTCCACGACGGCGACGGCGTCGACCTCGCCGCGGCGGAGGACGCCGCCGCCCGGTTCCTGCACGCCCTGGGCATCTCCACCGACTCGGAGAGCCTGCGCGGCACACCGGGCCGCATGGCCCGCGCCTACGCCGAGATGTTCAGCCCCCGGCCGTTCGACCTGACCACCTTCCCCAACGACGAGGGCTACGACGAACTCGTCCTCGCGCGCTCGATCCCGCTGCGCTCGGTCTGCGAACACCACCTGCTGCCGTTCGTGGGCACCGCGCACGTCGGCTACCTGCCGGGCCGGCGGATCCTGGGCCTGTCGAAACTCGCCCGGGTCGTCGAGCACTTCGCCTGCCGCCCGCAGGTCCAGGAACGCCTGACCAAGCAGGTCGCCGACTGGCTGCAGGACCGACTCGCCCCGAAGGGCGTCGGGGTGGTCATCGAGGCGGAGCACACCTGCATGACCCTGCGCGGCGTCCAGGCCGGCGGCTCCAGGACCCTCACCTCCACCCTGCTGGGAACCCTGCGGGAGGACGCGCGCTCCCGCGCCGAGTTCCTGATGCTCACCGGTCTGTCCCGGTGACCCCGCGGAGGTAGCGGCCGCCTTTCTATCTCCTACCTGCATTGTTCCTAGAATGGCCGGATGGAGGACATCGACGCGATCGCCGTGCTGCAGGATCCGGTGCGGCGCCGCCTGTACGAGTACGTGGCCGCCCAGGGGCGCGAGGTCGGCCGCAACGAGGCCGCCGAGGCGACGGGAGTGGCGCGCACGCTCGCCGCGCACCACCTGGACAGACTGGCCGAGGCCGGGCTGCTGGAGACCGGCATGCGCCGGCTGACGGGACGTTCCGGGCCGGGCGCCGGCCGCCCCGCCAAGGTCTACACGAGGGCGAAGGCCGAACGGTCGGTGTCACTGCCGGCCCGCGACTACCGCACCGCCGCCGAACTGCTCGCCGAGGCGGCCGAACAGGCCGGTCTGGACGCCGGGCTGTGCGAGGCGGCGCGCCGGCGGGGCGAGGCGCTGCGCGGTTCGGCCGCACCCTGCGGGGGCCTCGACGAGGCCGTGGCGGTGCTGGCGGCCCGCGGCTACGAGCCGCACGCGGAGGGCGGCGGCGAGGGAGCCGCGGCGCGCGTCGTCCGGATGCGCAACTGCCCCTTCCACGCGGTGGCGGAGCGCTTCCCACCGTTGGTGTGCGGCATGAACCTCGCCCTGCTGGAGGGGTTGCTCGGCGCCGACGGACCCGTCCGCGCCCGTATGGACGCCAGGCCGGGGGAGTGCTGCGTGGTGGTCGAGGATTCTAAAAACAATGATGATTGACATAGAGAGAGCGACCGTGCTGGGATGACACCATGACCGCATCCACGCGCGCCGCCCACCTCGCCCAACTCAACCTCGCCACGCTCCGGTACCCCCTCGAAGACCCCCGCATCGCGCCGTTCGTCGAGATGTTCGACCCGGTCAACACGGCCGCGGACGCGGCGCCCGGCTTCGTGTGGCGGCTCGTGGGGGACGGCGAGACCAACGCCGCCGCCCTGCGTCCGGCAGGCGAGGACGTCATCGTCAACCTGTCGGTGTGGGAGAGCCAGGAGGCGCTGTGGGACTTCACCTACCGCAGCGGGCACCTGGAGGTCATGCGGCGGCGCCGCGACTGGTTCGAACGGCACGTCGAGGCGCACCTGGTCCTCTGGTGGGTGCCCGCCGGCCACCTGCCGCCGGTCGGTGAGGCCCTGGAACGGCTGGCGGAGCTCCGGGCGAACGGTCCGTCCCCGCGCGCCTTCACCTTCGCCTCGTCCTTCACCGCGGAGGAGGCCGCCCGGCACCTCCCGCCCGTGCCGACGGCGCGGGCCTGACGTGCCGATCGGCGGCAACCGCCTGCCTGCCTGACCGCCTGCCTGCCGGGCGTGGTCGCCGGAGGTTCCGGCAGGTCCGCGGCGCCCGCCGTCGGCGGGGCGTGTCCGGTCGGTCGTGGATGCCGAAGGCCAGGACGGTGGCCCAGTCGTCGGTGACCGGCAGCAGGTTGCGCCACTGGATGCTGCCCGTGTGCGGGCCGCCGACGTCGTCGGAGCATCGGACGGGCCCCGGGTGCGCCTCGATCAGGTCGCAGACACGATCGGCGAGTTCGCCCGTCCGCCGGAGCCGGGCGGGCGTGCGCAGGCCGGGATCCGAGTACCGCCGGGCGGGCTGCATGAACCCGTCGGTCACCTGACGGCGGAGAACCTCCCGCCGGGCCTGCGGTGACTCGAACGGCTCGACCGGCGTCCCCACCCGGTATCCACCGGGCCCCGCGTCGTACACGGCCTGAGCGAGACGCCTCATCGGGTCGGGACCGGGTGCCGTCCCGGTGACGGGGAGGACGTGGCACAGCTCCACGGACGCCACGTGGTTGCAGTCGTCGAGCAGGTCCTCGAGCGGTTCGGCCGCGGCCGAGACCGCCGCCGGGGCGTCGAACGGGTTCAGCATGGGCGTCCGGATCCTCCGTGCCGCTCTGCGCGTCGGCCTCAGTGTGTCAGCCCGGCGGAACGTCCTGCCGCGGGATCCGGGAGGCAAGGGGCCCGCGGGTTCGCCTCCCGGTGGTCTCGGCAGCGGCCGGGGGTCGAAGACCTGGGTCCCCGGCCGCTCCGGGCACCCGCAGGTGACGCCGACCCTGCGCGATCGGCGCTCGCCCGGCACGGTCGGGTCCAGGTCAGCGCACCCGGACGTACTGGTCGCCCTTGAAGAAGTACAGGTCGCCGGTGCCGCCGGGGACCCGGCAGGCGTCGTCGAGCCCCTTGGCGAAGACGCCGTCGATGCCCCAGAGCGACGCCAGGCTCTTGGGTCCGGAGGTGATCTTCTCGTCGCGGGTGCGGTAGAGCACGTACTGGTCGCCCTTGAACAGGTACAGGCTGGTCGGCTCGCCGGGAACGCTGCAGGCCGCGGAGACGCCGGTGGCGAAGGCGGTGCCCTTGAGGCCGGACCAGCCTTCCGCGAGGCTCTTGGGTCCGGAGGTGATCTTCTCGTCACCGGTGCGGTAGCGCAGGTACTGGTCGCCCTTGAACAGGTAGACGTCGGTGGTGTTGTCCGGGACGAGCGAGGCCGCGTCGATGCCGCTGGCGAAGGCGGTGCCCTTGAGGCCGGACCAGCCGTCCCCGAGGCTCCTGGGCCCCGAGGCGATCTTCTCCTCGGCGACCTTGTAGCGCAGGTACTGGTCGCCCTTGAAGAGGTACAGGTCGGTGGCGTTGTCCGGTACGCCGCACACGGCGTCGATGCCGGAGGCGAAGGCGGTGCCCTTCAGGGCCGGCCAGCCGTTCGACAGCGACTTGGTCTGGAGGGTCGCAGGGGCGGAGGACGTCGTGCCGGCCGCCGTCGCCCCGTTGACCTCGCGCGTGAGCGTCGAGCTCCAGGGGCACCAGAAGCAGCCGGGCAGGAAGGCGCCGCAGGCCTCGTCGAGGTGGTCCTCGACGTACGCGGGGCTGGCGTCGCACACCTCGATGGCCATCTCGAAGAAGCTGATGGTGGTCGGGTCCATGTGGTAGCTCCAGCCCGGGTTGTAGGAGGCCGGCCGCTTGACGAGCCGCCCCGTCACATGGACCTTGTCCTTCTGCTCGCCGCGGAGGATCTTGCGTGCCTCCTCGATCTTCGCGTCCTCGGTCAGCTTGAAGACGAACTCCTGCGAAGTGGGAAAGCACTGGAACGCGAAGTAGGCCTCAGCCATCGGATGCCCCTCTCAGTCATTTGTGCACGCACGGTTGGGTGCGGCGCACCGCCCAACGACGCGCGCGCGGCGCGGTTACGCAGGCTCGGGCATCCGGGGCAGGGTGTGGTCGACCGCGTGCCGGCGGTGTGCACCACCACCGTGGACCTCGTGGACCTCGTGGACCTCGTGGTCGAGGAGGCGCGGCGCGCCCGGAGGGGACGCCGCACACCCGGCGGCCGTCCGGCGGGTTGCGTCGCGGGTCTGGCCGGAAGGTCGGACCGCCGCCAATAATGGGCATGCCCATGACCTGTCGGACCGTCACCAGGAGGTTGACCCCTTGTCCCTGTCCGGTACTCCGATCACCAGACGCACCTTCGCCCGCTCCGCGTTCGCCGCCACCCTCGCCGGCGCCGGGCTCGGGCTCGGTGCGCCGCGGGCCTCCGCCGCCCGGGCCGCGGCCGTCCCCGGCGGAGCCGACTGGCTCGGCGCCCTCGGCCCCGACGCGGTGCTGTCCCGGCTCACCCTGCCCGGGACCCACGACACCTGCGCCCTGTACGGCGGGGCGCTGGTGCAGACGCAGACCCTCGGAGTCCCGGACCAACTGGCCGCGGGCGTGAGGTTCCTGGACATCCGGTGCCGGGCGATCGACGGAGTCTTCGCGATCCACCACTCGCAGTTCTTCCAGAAGATCTTCTTCGGTGACGTGCTCAACCAGGTCGGCGCCTTCCTCGCCGCCCACCCCGGCGAGACCGTGGTGATGCGGGTCAAGCAGGAGTACTCCAGCGTCTCCGACGCCGACTTCGGGGCGATCTTCGCCGACTACCAGCGCCGCTGGCCGGGCCTGATGTGGAGTGAGGACCGCATACCGCGGCTCGGCGACGTCCGTGGCCGGATCGTGCTGCTCGCCGACAACGGCGCGCTCCCCGGCATCCGCTGGGGCGGGTCGAGGACCGACATCGAGGACGACTACGACATCGGCACGATCTTCGACTTCTACAACCGCAAGTGGCCCGAGGTCTCCGCGCACCTGGACGCCGCCCGGGCCTCCGGCGACCCGAACCGGCTGTTCCTCACCTTCACCTCCAGCTCCGGCTGGGGCCTGTGGCCGCGCCAGGCGGCCGACGCCGCCGCCTCCAAGCTCCGCGGCTACCTCGGCGGACTCGACCACGCCTCGCGCCCGGTGCTCGGCACCGTCCCGATGGACTTCGTGACCGCGGACTCCGTACGCAGCCTCTACGCACTGAACTTCGGCGGCTGACGGCCGAGGCACCCGCTCCGGCCGCCGCACCCCCGGCGGCCGGGGCGGGCGCCAGCCGCGCGGACGACCCGGCCCGGGGCGGTGTCCACCCCTGGGGTCCGCTCCCCGAACGGTCGGCTCAGCGGTGCCGCGCGCGGCTCGCCCGCGGCCGCCGCGGGTAGGGGAACAGCCGGGGTCTGCGCTTCGCAGCGAGGTCCTCGATCCAGCCGAAGGTCACGATGCACAGGCCGATCAGCGGCCAGGCGAACGCCATCGCCAGCCATTCGCTGTCGAGCAGCCACGGCACGTTCTCGGCGAGCAGCGGCACCCCCCAGGTGAGTCCGATCAGTCCGATGGCCGCGGTGATCGCCAGGTTGTGCCGGAGGTGGACGGTGACGGCGCGTGAGTTCAGCAGGCCGATCCAGCCGCTCCAGCGCCGCAGCGCCTGCGGCCGCTCCTGCCAGTTCGGCGCGGCGTTCAGCAGGATCAGCACGTAGCCGAAGGACCAGACGGCCCGGCCGAGGGTGCTGTCCTCCAGGGTGTTCGGCCCGCCCGTGTCGTTGGTGCCGTTGAGCGTCCACCAGAGCACGGCGGCCATCACGAACGGGGTGATGGACGGCACCAGGAAGCGGGGGATCCGGGCGAGCACGCCCTCCTGGTAGGCCAGCCGAGCAGCCAGCAGGAGCCGTAGATCGCCGGGCCGTCGACGATGCCGTACAGCTCCGGGCGCAGGTCCACCCAGCCCGTTTCGAGGACGCCGCAGAAGAGCATCGGCACCGGGACGACCAACCGCGGCACGCGCCGCAGCAGCGGGAGCACCAGCGGGGAGATCAGCACGAACCACAGGCAGGCGCGCAGGTACCAGAGCGGGTCCGGCGGCGTGCTCGCCCCAGTAGGTGTCCAGCAGCCCGTGCACGCCGGGCAGGTGCTCGGCGTACGGCGGGTCGGCGACCGGCAGGATCCACAGCAGCATCCGGCCCCACCAGCCCGCCACGCCGTGGCCGGAGCCGGCCGCCGTCCAGCCCTGCAGCAGCATGCCCGGTACGGCGATGGCGCCCATCAGCCACAGCGGCGGCAGCAGGCGGCGCAGCCGGCCCCGGATCACCGAGAGGGCGGGCCGGGAGAGCGAGCGGGCCATCAGCGAGCCGGCCAGCGCGAACATGACGCCCATCGACGGGAAGACGATCGGCAGCCACGCCCAGGCGAACATGTGCAGGAAGACGACGCGGACCAGCGCCAGCGCACGCAACAGGTCGAGGTAGCGGTCGCGGCCCGGGCCGGCCGGGCGGCCTCCTGCCGGGGTCCGACACCGGAGCCGGGCGCAGCACCCGAGCCGGAACCAGACGTCGGCGCAGGAACGGGCACGGGAACGGGAGCGGGAGCGGGGGAGCCGGCGGACGGCCCGGTGCCGGGCGGGGAGTACCCGGAGTGGGCAGGCGCGGTCATGGTGGCCTTTCGGGTGGTGGGGAGCAGGACCGGGGCAGGTCGGAACGGCAGGGGGAGCGGGTCAGACGGCGACGGGCGCGTCGACCTCGCCGGTGCGCCGCAGCTTCTGCCAGCGCAGCCGGCCGCCGGTCAGCGCGGTGATCCAGGACTGCAGCATGTCGGACGGAATTACCGGACGGGTCCTCAGGAATACGCGGACGAATGGTGCTCACGTGCGCCTGGCCAAATTTCGAGGTCCCGCGCCGGACCGGTGGCGCCTGACGGCGCCGGCCTTCGGGCGGACGGGTGGGGCGGGCACCTTCCGAGGAGCTCCCGCACCTCGGCGGCCTTGCGGGACGGCCTGTCGCCCATGATGCCCACCCCGTGCTCGGCGGTCGTACGCTACGCGCGCTGGATGATGGAAAACTGAACGACCAGTCCGGTATGTCAGATCACGTCTCGATCGTCATCAGACGTGATCGGCTTTTTGGAACCCTTTTACCATTGATCTGATGGGGTCTCGTCAGAATTCTCCCTCAAGGGCCACCGGCGGATATTCCGCGAATTCCACCGAACGAATTCCTGACACCGGGTCAGGGTGCCCGGGCGGCCACCTCGGGGCCGCACATGGGCGCACCGCCGACCCCGGGGTGGGGCGAGCCCCCGGATGCGGGTGAAGCCCGCACCAGGCCGGATCCGGGTGCCGACAGGATCGCCCCGCCGATCCCGGCCGCGAAGACTGCTCGGCATGCGAATCGCCCACGCCACGGCCGCGACGGCCGCCGCCGCACTCCTCACCCTCCTCGGCACCGCCCCGCCCGCGACCGCCGCCACCCGGCCCGCCCCGCCCGCGACCGCCGTCACCCGGCCGGCCGCCCCGATCGCCTGGGGCAGCTGCCCCGACAGCACGGCCGACACCCGCCAGCAGTGCGCCACCCTCGTCGTCCCGCTCGACCACGCCGATCCCGCCGGCCCGCAGCTGGACCTCGCCGTCTCCCGGATCACCGCCGCCCGCCCCGACCAGCGCCGCGGCGCCCTGCTCATCGTCCCCGGCGGACCCGGCAACCCCGGACTCAACGGCCCCACCAACGCCGTCCGCCGACTGCCCCGGTCCGTCCTCGACCGCTACGACCTCATCGGCTTCGACCCCCGCGGCGTCGGCCGCAGCAGCCCCGTCGACTGCGGGCTCGCCCACGAAGACCTGTCGATGACCACCCTGCTGCCCTGGCCCGCACCCGACGGCTCCGTCACCGGCAACCTCGCCGCCGCCCGCCGGATCGCCGACGCCTGCACCCGCAACGGCGGCCCCGTGCTCCGCAGCATCAGCACCCGCAACGAGGCCCGCGACATGGACCGCATCCGCCAGGCCCTCGGCGAACGCCGGATCTCCGCCTGGGGCGTCTCCTACGGCACCTACGCCGGCGCCGTGTACGCCACCATGTACCCCGACCGCACCGACCGGATCGTCCTCGACAGCAACGACGACCCCGACCCGCGCCGCGTCGAACGCGGTTGGCTCGCCGCCTACGCCACCGGCGCGGAGGACCGCTTCCCGGACTTCGCCGCCTGGGCCTCCGCCCCCGCCGCCGGAGACCAGCGGATCGCCGACACCCCGCAGCAGGTACGCGACCTGTTCCTGCGGCTCGCCGGCCGCCTCGACACCGCCCCGCTGCCCTGGCCCGGCGCCAATCCCGCCCGACTCGACGGCAACGCCCTGCGTGCGGCCATGCTCGACACCCTCTACGACGACGCCCGCTTCCCCCGGCTCGCCCGCCTGATGCTCGCCGCCGACGGCCGCGCCGAGCTGCCCCCGGCCGCCACCCCGCCCGACGCCGCGATGCAGAACACCGTCGCAGCCTCCGCCGCCACCATGTGCAACGACGTCCGCTGGCCCCGCTCCGCCGACGGCTACGCCCGCGCCGTCACCGCCGACCGCACCGCGCACCCGTTGACCGCCGGCATGCCGGTCAACGTCATGCCCTGCGCCTTCTGGCCCACCGACCCGGCCGAACCGCCGACCCGGATCACGCCCGACGGGCCGTCGAACATCCTCATGGTGCAGAACCTCCGCGACCCCGCCACGCCCTACGCCGGCGCCCTGCGCCTGCGCGCCGCACTCGGCGACCGGGCCCGCCTGGTGAGCGTCGACTCCGGCGGCCACGACGCCTACGCCGCGCACGGCAACGCCTGCGGCGACCAGCTGGTGACCCGCTTCCTCGTCGACGGCCGACGCCCCGCACACGACACCCTCTGCCCGGCCGAGCACTGAGCCCACATCCGTCCCGCCCCGGCGTCCCCGCCCCTCGGTGTCCCGGCGCCGGTGCCCCCGCCGTTGCTGCCCACGGTGGCGCCGGGGCGGTCGGTGCGGGTCCGGCCGGACCGGCCCGTGCATGGAGCGGGCCGATCCCGGGCAGGCGCCGCCCTGCGAGGCACTCCCGGCCCGTGCCGTTCCGGGCCTCCTGACCGGCCGGGCACGAACGGCAGGAGCCGCAGGGCCGGCCCGTTCCGTCCCGACGGCAGCGGACACCGACGAACACCGCCGAGGGAGCAAGGGCTGATCCACCGTGCTGAGTGTGCTGCTGGCAGTACTGGCCGCCTTCGCCAACGGCCTGGCCTCCGTGCTGCAACGCCGCGAGGCACGCACCCGGCCGGCGAGCGAGAGCCTGAACTGGCGCCTGGTCTGGCACCTGCTGCACCGGCCGGTCTGGTTCGGCGGGGTCACCGCGGTCACGTTCGGATTCCTGCTCCAGGCCGAGGCCCTCGCCAACGGCAAGCTCTCGGTGGTCGAGTCCCTGCTCGTCCTCGACCTGCCCGCCACGCTCCTGCTGTCCTCGCTCCTCCTGCACAGCCGGATGCGGTGGCGCGAGTGGGGCGCCGTGGCGGCGATGGCCGGCGGCCTGGCCGGGCTGCTGCTCGGTCTGTCGCCGTCCGCCGACTCCGGTACCCGGGCGTCCGGTCCGACCTGGGCCCTGGCCCTGGGGGTCAACGCCCTGCTGATCGCCGCAGGCGTGTGGTGGGCGCTGTCCGCCGACGGCACCCGCAGGGCGGCGATCCTCGGCGTCGCCACCGGCTGCGGCTTCGGGCTGACCGCAGGTCTGATCAAAGGGGCGACCGCCGACGCCTCCGCCGGCATCGGCAGCGTGTTCGCGGCGTGGCAGCTGTACGCGATGCTCGCCGTCGGCGCCGGATCCATGTTCCTGCTGCAGTCGGCGGTGCATGCCGGAAGCCTGCTCGCCGTACAGCCCGGGCTGTCGCTGGGCGACCCGGTGGTCTCCGTCCTGTGGGGGACCCTGGTGTTCGGCGAGAAGGTGCGCAGCGGGCTGCCCCTGGTCCTGGCGGCCGCTTCCGCCGCCGTGGTCTGCGCCGCCGTCCTTGTGCTGACCCGATCGCCCCTGCTGACCGACGACGCCGAAGGGGCCGAGGAGACCGATCAGGCCGACGACGCCGAGAGGGCCGAGGAGACCGACCGGGCCGAGCACGTCGAGCAGTCCCGCCAGGAGGCCCGGAGCCCGCGGCAGGCAGGCCGTCCTCCCGACTGACCCGGCGGGTGCTGCTTGCCGTCCGTCTCCGGATGACGCGCACCCCGGTGTCCGGGCGGTGCACGGCGTCCACGCCCGGCCTGCCATGATCCCGGAGTGCGACCACACATCACACCCGGCACCATCGCCGACCTCCACCAGGTCCTCGCCGACCACCACCGCTACTGGGGCGAGCGGGACCTCCGGTCCCTCCACCTCGACGCGCTGGTCCACGAGTTCGGCGAGACCTGGCTGGTCGCCCGCGCGGACGACGGCATCCACGGCTACCTCATCGGGTTCACCACCCCCGACGGCACCGGATACGTCCACCTGGTCGCCACCCGGGACGACGCCCGGGGCACCGGCCTCGGCCGCCGGCTGTACGCGGCCTTCGCCGCCATCGCGCACCGACAAGGCGCACGGCAGCTCAAGGCGATCACCTCGCCCGGCAACACCGGCTCGATCGCCTTCCACCGCAGCCTCGGCTTCGACGCCACTTCGGTCGAGGACTACAACGGCCCCGGCCGGGCCCGGGTCGTCTTCCACCGCCCGCTGCCCTTCGAGGCGGCCGTGCCCGGCATGCCCTGAGCGGTCCGCGGTCCCGGCCGGTGAACGGTGCCCCGGCGCCCCCGCTGCCCTCGGAAGGGCGCGGGGCGATCGGTCCCGAGGCGGTCCTGACCCCCGGTAGGGTGCTCCCTCTGAACGGTTCGATCGCGGACCGATCGTTCGGGTCACGGGTACGGGTACGGGTCACTGGTGCGGGGCGAGGGGTGTCGGACGTGCGGAGCGGACACCGGCCGGGGCGGCCGTTCGGGTGGCTCTGGGCAGCGTACGGGACGAGTGCGCTCGGCACGTGGCTCGCCTTCGGGGCCTTCCCGCTGATCGCCGTCCGGGTGCTGCACGCCGGACCGGCCGAGGTCGCCGTGCTCTCCGCCGCGGGCGCCGCGGTCGGGGCGGCCGCGGCCGTGCCGCTCGGCCCCTGGGTGGAGTTCCGCCGCAAACGGCCCGTGCTGATCGCGGCGGACCTGGTGCGGTGCGCCGCACTGCTGACGATCCCCACCGCGTTCGCGCTCGGCGTGCTCACCTTCGTCCAGCTCCTGCTGGTCTCGGTCGTCGTCGCGGCCGCCGACATCACCTTCCGTGCCGCCTCCGGCGCGTACCTGAAGATCCTGCTGCCGGCCGAGGACCTGCTCGTCGCCAACGCCCGGTTCGAGTCCACCGCCTGGACGACCACCATCGTCGGCCCCCCACTGGGCGGCGCCGCGATCGGTCTCCTCGGACCGGTGGCGACAGTGGCGGCCGACGCGGCCAGCTACCTGCTCTCGGCCCTCGGCATCCGCGCCACGGGCGGGACCGAGCCACCGCCCGAACCCCGACCGGCCCAGCGCCTGCGGGCCCGCGACCTGCTCGACGGCTGGCGGTACATCCTCGCCGACCCGACCCTGCGCGCCCTGTTCTTCAACACCGCGCTGTTCAACGGCCTGGTGATGGCCGCGGAGCCACTGCTCGCCGTCCTCATGCTCGGCCGGCTCGACTTCGCAGCCTGGCAGTACGGCCTCGCCTTCGCCGTCCCCTCGATCGGCGGACTGCTCGGTGCGCGCCTGGCCCGACCCCTCGCCGCCGGGTTCGGACAACGACGGGTCCTCGTCACGGCCGGCGCCCTGCGCGCACCGTGGCCCGTGGGCCTCGCCTTCGTCGGACCGGGAACCGCAGGCCTGCTCCTGGTGATGGGCGTCGAACTCGGCCTCATCTTCTGCTGCGCGGTCTTCAACCCCGTCTGCGCCACCTACCGCCTCGAACGGACCCCGACCGACCGGACCACCCGCACGCTGTCCGCCTGGGCGGTGACGACCAAGGCCGCGACGGCCCTCCTCACCGCCGTCTGGGGCGTGCTCGGCGCCCTGCTCGGTCCGCGCACGGCCATCGCCCTGGCCGGCGTGCTCGTGCTGGCGACCCCACTGCTCCTCCCGCGGCGCATCCCTGCCCCGCAGCCCGAGCCGGTACCCGCCGCCAGCGGCGGCTGACGGCCACCACGTGCTGTAGTCGCCCGTCGTCGAGGCAGTCGCAGTCGCGGTGGAGGTCGCAGTGGCAGCCCGCAGGCCCGTGTCCGGCAGTCGGCCACCGACTGCCGGACACGGGCCGCGGGACTGCGGGCGCGGGTCAGCCCATGCTCTTCGAGCCGTCCAGGGACTCGCGGATGATGTCGGCGTGGCCGGCGTGCTGAGCGGTCTCGGCGACCACGTGCAGCAGCACGCGACGGGCCGACCACGCCTCGTCGGCCTGGAACCAGGGGGCCTTCGGCAGCGGCTGGGCGGTGTCCAGGTCCGGGAGCGCGGCGACCAGCTCGTCGGTGCGCCGGGCGACCTCCTCGTAGTCGGCGAGCACGCCGGCGAGGGTGTCGCCGGGCAGCATCCGGAACTCGTCGGCGCGGCGGGCGAAGTCGGCCTCGGTCATCGCGGTGAAGTCGGGCATCGCCGACGGACCCTCCACGATGAAGGCCGCCCAGGTCCGCTCCACCGAGGCGACGTGCTTGACCAGGCCGCCCAGACACAGCTCACTGGCCGTGGTCCGCTGTCCGGCCTGCTCGTCGGTGAGGTCGCGGGTGGTGAAGCGCAGGAAGTGCCGCTGCTTGGCCAGCGCCACCAGCAGGTCGGCACGCTCCCCGGTGGGGGTGGGCGCAGTGGTGGGCTCGTCGATCGTCCGGGTCTCGTTCAAGGTGTCCGCCTTACGGTGAGTACGTGCTCCGTCGGTCAGGAACTACGTTATGAGGCATTGAGGTCAGATCCCGACCTGAATTGCCGCGAGATCCGAAGACACGTCGAATCTTCTCTCCGGGCTTCTGCTGTGCGGCGGTTGGCGTGCTTGCTGCCCCGTCCGCCGCCCGAATCCTCTGGCCGGGGGAGCGGTCGGGGCCGGACGGTCAGCCGAGGCGGACCAGCAGGGCGTGCCGGTAGCGGGCGGCCGTGCGGACGAACGCCGCCAACTCCAAGTAGTGCCCGGCCACCACCTCCAGCGCGTCCTCCCGCTGCCACAGACCGGCCGGGTGCACGTGCGCCTGCGCCAGATCGTCGGTAGCGACACCTTCCGTCAGGACGTGGGGCGGGAGTTCGGCGAGGGAGTCGGCGGCGAGCCGGACGCGTTCCGGGACCAGCAACCGCGGCGGCCCGTAGCCGGGTGCGGCCGTGTCCGGTACCTCCGCTGCGTCGTGGAGCAGGTCCACCGGAAAGCCCCGACGGTCGAGCAGGAAGGCGAGTGCGTGCCAGGCCGTGCCGACCCCGTGGCACCGCCGGTCCGCCACGGACAACTGCCGCTCCGCCTCCGCCTCGGCGAGTTCCTCCGCCAACTCCCGTGCCCAGCCGGGCTCCCGCACCGCGCGGTCCGACTGAGCCGGTGTCAGGCGCGTGTACCGTCCGACGATGCTCATGACCGGATCGTAGCCGCGGCCCCGGTCCGCCCTGACCTGCCCGGCCTGGCCTGGCCTGGCCAGGCCTGCTCCCGGCCCGCCCCCGTCCGGGCCGGGAGCAGGCCGGTGCAGGGCCGTCAGCCGAGTGCCGGCACGACCAGGGCGGTCGCGCGGGCGATCAGGGCTTCGTCGGCGGTGGCGTCCGCGCGGGTCGTGGTGGACAACACGGACAGGACCAGGGGCGTCCCGTCCGGCGTCCAGGCGATCCCGACGTCGTTGGTGGCTCCGTAGTCTCCGGTGCCGGTCTTGTCCGCGAGTGCCCAGCCCGAGGGGAGGCCGGCGCGCAGGCGGCCGGCGCCGGTGGTGTTGGCGAGCATCCACTCCGTCAGCCGGCGGCGGTCCCGCGGGGCGAGAGCGGTGCCGAGGAGGAGATCGGTGAGAGTCCGCGCGATGGCCGCCGGACTCGTGGTGTCGCTGACGCGCCCCGGCTCGGCGGAGTTCAGGGCGGGCTCCCAGCGGTCCAGGCGCGTCACCCGGTCGCCGAGGGACCTGCAGAACCGGGTGATCGCCGTGGGCCCGCCCAGCTCGCGGAGCAGGAGGTTGTCGGCGGCGTTGTCGCTGTGGTCGAGCGCCGCGGCGCACAGTTCGGCCACCGTCATGCCGGAGGCCAGATGTTCGGGCGTGCCCGTGATCGGCGCGTACCCGGAGGCGGTGACGTCCTCGGCGGTGTAGTGGATGCGTCGGGCGAGGAACTCCCCGTCCCGGTCGCGGTCACGCAGCACCGCGGCCGCCGTCACGATCTTGTGTACGGAACAGATCGGGAACAACTCCTCTGCGCGGTGCCGGACCTGCGCACCTGTGACCGTGTTCCGCGCGAACACACCCAACCGGGCGCCGTGCTCGCGCTCGAGATCGGCGAGCGCCCGGGTGACCCCGCCGCCGCGCTGCGACACCCTGTCCTCCGCACGGGCCGTCCCGCCCATCGGCACCGCGAGGGCCAGGACCGCCCCCGCACCCGCACCCAGCACCGCTCGCCGGCCCGTGTGCTTCCCACTCGTCGTCACAACCGTGTCCCTTCCGACTGAAGTCCGTCATTGACAGGGACACTCCTGATCCCCGTTCAGTTCGTCGTACCCGATCAGTTCCTTCCTCCGATCGCGGGCCGCTACGCTCTGCTCGCCTCCGGCCGCAGAGGTGACCGGCCGGTGCGCGGTCCGGTAGGCGTACGGGACGGTGGGCGTACGGGACGGTGCTGCCGGGGAAGACGGCGACGCCCTCCTCCTCGACGGGCTGCCCGCCGGCGATGGCCTGCAGCCGGGCGTCGGCGTCGTCAGGCAACCGGGGTGCGGGCGGCCGCCGGTGCCGGCCCGCGGTGCTGCTCACGCGCCGACCAGGGTGCGCGGATCGAAGGCCCCGCCGTCGTAGCCGTACGTGGAGAAGCCGCGCCCGCCGGACAGGTGGTGGGTGAGGGCGGCGTGCGAGGTCGGGAACATCGGCAGCGGCAGCGCGTCGGCCGGAGACCAGACGACGGCGAGGTGCTTGTCCGGCTCGGCGTTCACCAGTTCGCCGCGCCAGGCCGTGGCGAGGAACACCGACAGCAGGAACGGGCCCTTGCCGTCCCAGCCGGCGCTGACCTGGACGGTGTGGACGAGGGCCAGGTCCTCGGGCTCGACGATCAGCCCGGTCTCCTCCCGCAGTTCGCGGGCGGCGGCCCCGTCCAGGAGTTCACCGACCTCGACCTTGCCGCCGGGGATCGTCCATGCCGGTGCCGTGCTCCAGCTGTTCGCGGCGTAGTGGACGGTCACGACCAGGTTCCGGGCCCGGTCGTGGGCGATCACGGCCACCGCTTGGCGAAGGCTCTCCACGGTGCTACCTCCAGGGATGTTCGACGGACAGGGGGCTTCGGACGGCAGGCCCGGGACGGCGCAGCTGGTCCAGAACGGTGCGGGCGCAGCCCAGGATCTCCTCGTCGTGGTGGTGGTCGCGGGCCCAGCGCAAGGCGGCGGGGCAGTCGATCGCCGCCCAGGCCCGGCACGCCGCCCACTCCTCGGGCGTCAGCCCGCGCCCGTAGCCGTCGAGGAACGCCGCGCGGAGATCGGGACGCCGCGCGGAGATCGGGACGTCGCGGAGTCAGCTGGAACACGACCCGCATCAGGTCCCGGCGCACCGGCTCCTTGACCTGGCTGCGCTCGAAGTCGACGACACCGACGGTGAGGCGGCCGCCGTCCTCGCGGTGGACGAGCCAGTTCCGCGGGCCGAAGTCGCCGTGGCAGGCGGCGGGGGAGGTGTGCGGGGGCTCGACGCGGGTGGCCTCGGCCAGGACCTCGATGTCCTCGGCGGGGAGCCGGGCCTCGCGGGCTCGGTCGAGCGCCCGCTCGCGCTCGCGGCCCCACGGCAGCCGCTCGCCGACCACGCCCCCGATGGCAGGGTGGGCGTGGATGCGTGCGGCGAGCAGGCCGGCCTGCCGGTACACCTCGCGTTCCTCGGCCGGGCCGAGCGCCGCCTTCACGGCCGGGGTGCCCGGCAGCGCCGTGGTGACGACGAGCCGCGAGCGGGTGTCCTCGGCCAGCAGGACCGGGGCCCGGCCCGGGCCGAGGGCCGGCACGAGGCCGCGGTGGGCAGCGGTCTCGCGCCGGTGCATGAGCTCGTTCTTGAGCTGCTTGGCGAACAGACGGCGACCGTCACCGGTACGGACCTCCCACACCGTCGGCAGACCCGCCCGGTCCCGCGAGTGCGCGCCCAGCACCACGTACGGGCCGGCCGTCTCGTGGAGCAGTCGGTCGGCCGCGTCGGGGAGCGCCGGCCGGATCATGCCGCCCAACCGAGGGTGGAGAGCGGATTGCCACGGGCGATCTCGGTGAGGGCGTGCGCGGTGTAAGGGACGGTGTCGGCCGGCAGCCGGTCGAGCGGCCACCGGCGAAGTTCCGCGCACTTGTGCGGCTCCGCGTTGCGCACCCGGCCGTCGAAGCGCGCGGTGCTGAAGAACAGCTGGAGGCGGCTGCGCCCGTCGTCGGCGTCGAGGTGGTGCAGCGTGTGGACGAGGGCGAGGTCGGCCTCGGCGATGGTGATGCCGAGTTCTTCCTCGGCCTCGCGGGTCATGGAGCGGGTGACGGGTTCGCCCCGCTCCATGTGTCCGGCGGGAAGGTGCCAGAGGCCGTCGGCGTAGGAGGTGTTGCGGCGCCGGCCGAGCAGCACCGTCCCTTCGTCGGCGAGGACGAGGTGGACGCCGACGACCAACGTGGGCGGGCCCGTTCCGGACGGTCGGAGCGCGGGGCCGGCCGGGTCGGCCGGGACGTCGGTGCGGTGGAGGTGGGGCACGGGGTCCTCCGGATGGGTTGGTCGGCTGCTGCGGCGGTACGCGCGGCAGGCGGGAGTGCGGGGTATGGCGGGATCCTGAGACCGGGCGCGTCGGTCGGGGCCCCGTAGTCGATCAACGGGCGGACTCCTCGCTCTCTCGTGCGGGTGCGGCGTGCAGGTCGGTCTCGCCCCCTTGCCGTGGACTCTTCGGAGAGCGGCTCGGCGCGCGGGCGTGCAGGACGAGCGAGTCGGCACGCTCCGAGCCACAAGTGGGGTGACAGAAAGCGGAGTTCAGTGAATCGGTGCAGGCGGACGGCTCGATGATGGTGCTGTTCGAATGGCCCGTTCAAGTGGATTACCTCCGGGCGAGCCCGGGTCGAACAGGTACTTTTCGAGCACCTCTCCGAGTCGGCCCGGGTGTCCTCCGGCCCGGCGTGCGCCGACCCGGGCGAGCGGCGGAACCCAGTACCCAGGCGGGCGAGCGGGCGTTCGAGCGCGGCTGACCGGCCGGCGGGGGAGTGGCTACGGAGTCCTTCGTGGGTGAGGTCGCCCTGTGGTGGGAGGCCGTCGCGAGTTTCACCCGTTCGGATGTGCGCTCGGCTCCGGTCGCCGGCGTGTCGCGGTCGGCATTGCCGAGCACACTCGGTGGGGGGTGATGACGCGGCCGGGCCATCGTCCGGCCTGGCGGGTCGGGGGAGTGCCGGCGCTCCGGGTCTCGCCCGGTCGACCCGTCCCGTGCCCTGCTCGGCGAGTTGCGCCGGCTGACCAGGCGTCGGCCAAACACGGCTCGCTCTCGTGCACTGCTCGGGCTCAAGGAGTCATGAGTTCCCGCTGCCGCGCGGATGCCCTCGCAGAGATGGACGTGGTGCGTGACCTTGACGGCATTGGTTCAGTCCAATAAGTTCACCGCGCAGAAACCAACACAGGCCAACACCCGTGTGGTGTTCATGCCTTGACGCTCGGTCACCGCACTTCAGGAGGGCAGCTGGGGTTTCCCGCCGTTCCTTCCCGGCCGCGTTGGGCGCTACCACCACAGCCGCACCCAGCCCGTCCTCGCCCCTTGCCCGCTCTGCGGCGGCGGGAGTCCTCCTCCCGGTGAAGCCGGCGGACGACTCCGGCCGCGTCGCGGCCTGTGTCCACCTGTCCGGCACCGGCGGATGCGGCCGGTGCGGCAGGGCGCAGGGCCGCGCACCACCTGCTGCGGCAGGTCGCCAGGGGGCTGCGGAGCGACCCAGCACCATCGAACCCGTCTTCGGAGGTCCGACACATGCAAGGGAAATTCGCACAGGCACCACGCCGCGCCATGAAGAGAGCGCTCTCAATCCTTCCCGTCGTTGCGATCACGGTGGCGGCGATCGTCGTCCCGACGGTGAACGTCGCGGCGGTGAAGGCCGAGGCGGCGGTGCCCCCCGCACCGTCGGGCTTCACGCTCACCTGGAGCGACGACTTCAACGGCGCGTCCGGGACCGGCATCGACCAGAGCCTGTGGAAGTACGACACCGGGCCGGGCAGCAACTTCGGCACCGGCGAGATCGAGACCATGACCAGCAGCACGTCGAACGTCTACTACGACGGCCAGGGCCATCTCGTGCTCCAGGCACTGCACTCCGGGTCCGACCCGCGGAGCGGATGGACGTCCGGGCGCGTGGAGACCCAGTCGGCGTCCTTCGGAGCCCCGGCGGGCGGAGTCGTCCGGATCGAGTCCGTCCTCCAGCAGCCCGACGTCAACACCGCCAACGGCGCGGGCTACTGGCCGGCGTTCTGGATGCTCGGCGCGCCGCTGCGCTCCGGCGTGACCTGGCCGAAGTCCGGCGAGATCGACATCATGGAGGACATCAACGGCCGCGGTTCCGTCTTCAGCACCATCCACTGCGGGGTGAACCCGGGCGGCCCGTGCAACGAGTCGACCGGCATCGGCTCGGGCGAGCGCGCCTGTTCGGGCTGTCAGACCGGCTTCCACGACTACGCGGCGGAGATCGACCGTTCGGTGTCGCCGGAGCAGGTCCGGTTCTACCTCGACGGGAACAACTTCTTCACCGTCAACGCCAACCAGGTGGACCCGACGACCTGGGCCGACGCGATCGACCACCCGTTCTTCATCATCTACGACCTGGCGATCGGCGGCGGCTTCCCGGACGCCTTCGGCGGCGGCCCGAACGCGGCCACCGTCTCCGGCGGCAAGCTGGTCATCGACTCGGTCGCCGTCTACAACAAGGGCCCGGGCACCGGCGGCGGCGGTGGTTCGGTGACCGGCCGGACGATCACCGGCCCGGGCGGCAAGTGCGTGGACGTGGCGGGTGACGACACCGGCGGCGACGGCACCGCGGTCCAGCTGTGGGACTGCCAGTCGGGGGCCAAGGACCAGCACTGGACCTGGAACGGCCAGACCCTGCAGACCCTCGGCAAGTGCCTGGACATCGCCGGCGGCAACAGCGCCGCGGGCACGCAGCTGCAGCTCGCCACCTGCAACAGCGGCGGCTACCAGTCGTGGGTGCGGCAGACCGACGGCTCACTGCGGAACCCGACCAGCGGCCGGTGCATCGACTCGCCGTCGGGCGCCACCGCGAACGGCACCCGGCTGCAGATCTGGGACTGCAACGGTTCCGGCGCCCAGAAGTTCGCCATCGGCACCCCGATCTACGGTCCGGGCGGCAAGTGCGTGGACGTGGCGGGCGACGACACCGGCGGCGACGGCACCGCGGTCCAGCTCTGGGACTGCCAGCAGGCGACCTCGCTCGACCAGAAGTGGACCTGGAGCGGCCAGACCCTGCAGACCCTCGGCAAGTGCCTGGACATCGCCGGCGGTGTCAACGCGGCCGGCACCAAGCTCCAGCTGGCCACCTGCAACGGTGGCGGCTACCAGAACTGGGTCCCCAACGCCGACGGCTCGATGTCCAACCCGACCACGGGCCGGTGCATCGACTCGCCGTCGGGCGCCACCGCGAACGGCACCCGGCTGCAGATCTGGGACTGCAACGGATCCGGCGCCCAGAAGTTCTCCCTGGCCTGAGAACGGGCCGGACCTCGGCCGTGCACGGTGAGGGGCCCCACCACGGAGGTGGGACCCCTCACCCCGAGAAGCCGTCACGCTGCCGAGCGGCAAGCAGGCGTGGCCCGTCGACCACGAGCTGCACGGCCTCGGCCGCTGTCAGGCTTCGATGCGCAGCCACGTGTCGCCGGTGCGAAGCCACAGAAGACCCGTCACGACCCTGACCGCAGCGCATGACCACCCGTCCGGGCACGCGAATCCTGCGTCGCTCGGTCACGCTCCACGTATCACCGTCCAACTCGGCTCGCACCACTTCGGTTGACCGCCGGTTGTGATCGCGCTCGGTCAGGACCGCTCGACGGCCGCGCACGGCGAACCCGTCCGGGTCGCGCACCGGGCTCGGCCACGTGGTCACCTCACCGGTCGAGGGGGTGATCCGCGTCAAGAACGTGCCTCCCCGCCGACTGCCGGAATACCGGACCAGCCAGACCCGGTCTCC
Organism: Kitasatospora sp. NPDC085895; assembly: GCF_040702125.1. Lineage (NCBI taxonomy): Bacteria > Bacillati > Actinomycetota > Actinomycetes > Kitasatosporales > Streptomycetaceae > Kitasatospora > Kitasatospora sp. NPDC085895. Next base: position 49,114 of record NZ_JBFBJY010000025.1, read on the forward strand.
TTCGGTGGCAGCGGTGCATCCCTCCAGAGGCGTGCCAGGAAAGCGACCCCCGGAGCCCAGGTCGCCGACCTCCGGCACTCCAGCCGGCAAGACCGGCTGCGGACTCCGGATGCCCTCCGTAGACGCCTTCGTCTCCGTAGGCCGTCCAGATCGGTCCCCCGCGATCGGTCACCAGAGCAGGGATGTCGTCGCCGATGCAGAAGGCGGCCTCTTGTTCACCGCTTTCCAGGGAGAACACCACGGCGTTCGGGCTCCATGCACCGGACTCCTCCCTGCCCGTCCGACCCCTTGCGATGAGGAGCCGGGACTCCGGGAGAAGAGTGATGCGGCTCGGCCTGACCGGAATGTCCTTGACCGGTCGCCGTCGAAGCGACCCGTCAGCCCGGCGAATCACGAGCACCGCATCGAACGGCACCTGCGGGCCCCAGCCCGGCCAGCCCTTCACGTAGCGGCTTCGGCGAAGGAACTGCCGATGGACGAGCAGAACTGCCGGCTCCCCCGCCGGGCGGGCGGTCCACCACAGAGGGCGTCGTCCCGTGTCGGCGTACGCCTGAACGTGCTCAACCCCGTACAGGTGAACGTGCTCAGTTGATGATGCGCTGACCACGGGTTCCCGTCAGTCCGCGATGGACCGTCGACAGCGTCGGGCGGCCGGGCACTCCTCATGCCACCTTGATGACAACCTTGCCCGAGGTGTGACCGTTCTCGACGGTGGCGAGGGCGGCCGGGGCGTCGGAGAGCGGGTGGACCGCGGTGATCACGGGTGCGAGGAGTCCGTCGAGGGCCAGCCGGGCCGACCGCTCCAGGTTCTCGCGGTCGACGCGACGCTCGACGAAACGCCCACCGAGATCGGGCACAGACATATCGCCCACAGCGATGACGTTGCGAGGGTCCTGGGCCAGCGGAGCGACCGTCCGCAGCGAGGCGCCTCCGACCAGGTCGACGATCCCGTCGAAGCCGTCCGGAACCAGCTCGCGTGCCGCGGCGACGACGTCCCCGGCCGTGTAATCGATGAACCGCACCCCGATGGCCTCGGCGTGCTCGCGTTTGGCGGTACTCCCGGTGCCGATCACACGCAGCTCGCGCCCGATGGCCAGCCGGGCGACGGCGAGGCCGACCCCGCCCCCGGCCCCGTTGACCAGAACCGTGGCACCGGCCGGGAGGCCGAGCTGGTCGAGCACGTCCACCGCGGTTGTCCCGGCCACTGGCAGCGTCGCCGCCACGGTCGCGGACAGACCCTCCGGAATGCGCGCGGTGTTCGGCGCGGACAGCACCGTCGTCTCGGCGTAGGTGCCGCCACCAGTGAGGGCGAAGCCGAAGACCGCGTCACCCACCTCGAGCCCCTCGACGTCCTCGCCCCGCGCGAGGACCGTTCCGGCTGCCTCCATGCCCAGCACGCGGGGAAACGGACGTCCGCCGTCGAGCCCGTCGACCAGACCCGAGCGCAGGAGGTGGTCGAGGGGATTCACGCCGGCGACGTCGACCCGGATCTGCACCTCGCCGCGACCGGGGAGGGGATCGGGACGATCGAAGAACTCCTGCACCTCGGGCCCGCCATACCTGCCGAAACCCCACGCCTGCCCCATCTTCCGCCGCCTCTCGTATGACCGCCCCGGTGATTCCGGGCGTTGTCGCCATCCTCACCTCTGACATTGATGTCAGGGGCAAGCGGCTGAGATGCAGATCACAGCATCAGGCCGACTGCGCCCCCGGTTCCGGGGTCGTGGACAGCTCCGCCCGGTGCCGGCTGTTGGCCCTGAGGAGCACGTCGAGTGCATCCCGGGTCTCGATCAGGTGCGCGATGTCGGCGTTGATCCGGTCGCGCTCGCGCATCATCGCCGTGAACGTCTCCTCAGCGACGCCCAGGTCACCCGGGACGTCCACACACGGCAGCACAGTCGCGATCACCCGGCTGGACATACCCGCGTCGAACAGCTGTCGGATGAGCGACACGCGCTGGACCGCGGCATCGGAATAGTGACGCTGCCCCGCGTCGGAGCGTGAGCTGGTCAGCAGGCCCTGCTCTTCGTAGTACCGCAGTGAGCGCGGACTCACGCCCGTGCGCTTGGACAACTCGCCTATCCGCATCCCCGAGAGCCTACGCCCGCGTGCTCCAAGTCCAGACCGCCGGCGAGTCATGGACGCTCGCGGACACCCCCACGGCCGCAAGGTCGTCGTCCCGGTCCACGACTGAGCACGTTCGTCGGTTCTGTCGCTGATCTTGTGACGGCATCAGTCGGCAACCGACGGTGCACCGCGGGGAGGACGCGGCCTTGCTCGTCATACCGGCCTGTCTACCGGTAGCGTAGCGATCTTCGCCAGGCACAGGCCCGCGGAGTCCTTGAAGGCGAACGCCTATGACCGACTCGCACGCGCGACATGCGCGGACTCGTCTCGACGCGGCCCTGGAGGCCGTTGCCGTCGTCTTCCACGGCGCGACGGCGCACCCGAAGGAGTACAACTGCCCGTGCCACTGGGGCAGTGCCGAGGAGCTCGCACTCCTCAAGGTGCCGGGTGTCGAACTCGATCCTGACCTTCTCCGGCGGTCCTGGCAGGCCCCCGACTGGAGCGATCACGGCGTGGTGCTCCGCCGTGTCCTGCCTCAGCTCGCGGCCGCCGTCGTCGACTGCCGGTCGGAGTCGTTCCGGTACCGGGACGAAATCGGCCTGTCGTTCGCCCGCGGCCGCTGGCAGGAATGGCCCCGGGAGCAGGCCTCGGCCGTTCGGGAGTTCCTGCACGCGTTCTGGGCCTACAGCCTGGTCAGCCCCGACCCCGTCGCGGGCGCGCAGGAGACGCTCGTCCTGTGCGTCGAGGCATCCGGCGAGCTGGAGCCCTGGCTCGAGGTCTGGGAGGTACTGGAGCACCCGATGGCCGACCGGCATCTCGCCAAGGCCGTCGACACGTGGGACTACGACCTGCTCGTCGACGAGCTTCCCTGGAGCACCTGGCACGACAACAAGGACGAGATGGTGGCCGTTCTCACTGACTGGCTCACCCGTCACGCCCCTGCCCGGCTGGCCGCCCACAACGCCCCGGACGACCTGCTCCAACGTCTGAGGCTGATCGGCCTTACCGGGCCCGCCCGTTGGAACGATCCACATTGGCCCCACCACTACTACAAGTACTGACCATGACGCAGAGAAGCTGGGGGCGACGCACGCCGGGCAGGCGGAGCCATCACAAGATCAGCGACAGAGCACGTTCGTCTGTACACGCCTGCGCACTTTTCTCAGTACGCCGACATCCCGCCCAGCGTTCCGTCACGGACGGTTTCCAGACCTCTGTAGGCCGACCGCCGACATCACATCCCCCTGCTATTCGGGCGCAGCACCGGAACGTGGGCGCTGATGGGAGGAGTGTATTGATGCCGGAACCAGGACCTGCGCCGCGTCGTCCGGTCACCCCCGGTGGGCTCACGGGGCTGACCTGACGCCGGGGCGTGTCGCGCCCGTCCGGTCTCGTGCAGCGGCCCCGTCGGTCAGGCCGCGGCGGCTGCCTTGCGCTTGGCCGTGGTACTGGCGAACCGGAAGGACCGGGTGCCGGTCTCGATGACGCGGGCCTCGAAGGTCAGCCGGTCGACGATCGCCGGGCAGAGCCGCTTGTCGGTGAACGTCTGGTCCCACTCGGTGAAGTCATTCGTCACGGGCCCACACGTGCACGGCATCGTCGTGCGGAGAGGTGGTGAACCAGGTGCCGTCGCCGAGCGCGTGGGGAAGTCCGGTTACGGGGAAGGGGTAGACGATCTGCCCGGTCACCTGTGATGCGGCAAGATCCACGAGCCAGTGCCGGCCGTCCCCGAACTCCTCGTCGCTCTCGACCGTTCCGACGACTGCCCTGTTCTCGTCGACGAACCCGCCCTCGTAGTCGAAGAAGACCTGGGCATCGTCGTTGTCTGCCGCAACCGCGGCATGTGCGGGCAGCAGGTCCGCGTGCAGTTCCGTCTCCACGGACCCGTCGTCGACCCGAAGCACGGAAAGGGTTCCCTGGTGGTGCGTCACGGTCAGCAGCCGCTCACCGGACGGGCTCACCGCTACGGGAACGCGGTCCTCGTCCCGGAACCGGTCGACGGTGAGCGCCCCGCTGCCCCGGCATCCCCAGCGCAGTGGCGCACCTTCCTGTCCTTCGCCGATGGCGAGCCCCATCCGGCGCGGATCACGATGTGGCACGTGGACCGAGCCGGCGGCCGCCGTACCCGTCACCGTCCGTGCCGGCACCGTGCCGTCGCAGGCGTCGACGACCAGCCACTCCTCCACCCCCGGGCCCGGGCGGTCGGCCGGCGGCCAACAGTCCCGACCGTGCCGCCGGGCGGCTTCCCCCGCAGGAGACCGCGTTGGTCGGGTCTGCTCGCCGTCGCACCGCCGTACTCGCGCCGCCGGACCCGGCCGAGCACGGCCTCTGGGCGGCGCTCACCCATCTGCTGCCCGGGGGGCGACGCCACCGGCGCGCGCCGGGAACGGCCGAGGATGCGGTGCGCCCCGTCGCCGGAGACGGGGCGCAGACCGAGGCACGGCCCTCGGGCGGACGGCTGCCGGGTCGGCGTGGAGGGCGGCCTCCGAGCAGGCGGCCGCCGGGTCGGGGTCAGGCGCCGAAGGCTGCCAGGATGCCGTCCCACAGTGCGACGCGGGCGGCGAGCGCCCGGCGCACCGTTGCGGCGCACTCGTCCCAGCGCTCCGCGTCGTCGCCGCACAGGTCGATCAGCATCTGCATCGCCATCGGCGTGTGCTGCTCGCCGTCCACCTCGATGTGGCGGGCCAGGTAGTCCTTGAAGATCGTCAACCGGCCGTCCGCGTCCTCGATCCGGATCACCTGCTCGAACATCTCCGGGATCAGGTCCTCGCGCCCGAAGGCGAAAGCGGCGGCCTGGCAGTGCACCGGTGCGTTCTCGATGATGTCCCAGGTCACCGCGACGAAGTCGGCCGCCGCGGTCGGCATCTCGGCCTCCTTGGCGGCCTCGGCCACGCCGACGCCGCGGCGGAGACGGCCGAGGAAGGCGTCCACGGCGGTGGTGTCGGCGCCGGCCCGGGCCATCCCGTCCACGTAGAGCTCGAAGTGGCTGATGTAGCCCTCGCCCAGTTCGTCGCTCTCCTCGACCAGGACGATCTCGTTGATCAGTCTGCGGCTCGCGGTCGGGCCGGTCGGCACCCACGGCAGCTCCACACAGGTCAGCTGCCGCTGCAGGCACTTGAGGAGCGACATGAAGTCCCAGACCGCGAACACGTGGTGTTCCTGGAAGGACCGGACCCGCTCGACGGAGTCGATCTGCCGGTAGATCGGGTGGCCGACGACCTCCTGGCGCACCGGCTCGATGGCCTCGCGCAGGGCGGTGAGCCCGGGGTGCGAGCGGTCCCAGTGGTAACGGTCAGAACTCATGGGGTCTCCATGGCGTCGATTCGCGCAGATTGCGTGATGAAGGTGCGCTGACTGTGTGTTCGTCACCGCGCGCATCAGGCTACGCGTGTCGCGCCACGGATCCGATACCCCTGCCGCCACTTCTTTGCGCAACTCTGCTGTGACGTACCGTCACATCCCTTCTTCACTACGGGGTGTGAAGGTCGCCGGCGCACTCGTGCGACCAGTGGCCGGAGATTCGAATCGCCGTCGGGCGGGGGAGTCGGCCGGGGTGCCACCCGGCCCCGGGCGTGCACGCTCGGTGTGCACGGCGCGGTCCGTGTCCTCACCCGCCGTCGGCCCGGAGGGTGCTGAGCGCCGTCGAGCCCCGCGGTGACGCCGCGTCAGCGTCGAACCGGGGCCGGGATCCGCTCGACGCCGTCCACTGCGACCTCGCTGCCACGCCCCGGCTTCCCACCGCCCCCGCACCCACCACGCGAATGAATACACGTCAAGTCATTTTGTCCACAAAGGCATTGCCTCGATCGGGTGGCCGCAGAAATCTCACCGAAGTGCGTTTTCGAACGTCCGCGGAGAGGAACAAACCCCGGCACGGCGCAGGCAGGTGCCGCACGCGCGAGGGGTGCGCACCCGGGGCGGCGTCGGATCGACCGAACACGCATCCGCGAGGAGGCATCCATGGCCGAGCCCTGCACTCCTATGACAACTCCGCGTGTTCCCGTTGCCCGTACTTCGCAGCGGCCGGCGGTTCCTCCGGCCCGGTTCGCCCGGGCGCAGACGCCGACCTGGGACGGCGGCGCCAGGGACGGCGCGCCGGGATGCCCCTTGGTCCTGGGGCCCACCCGGCTGAGGCCCACCCTGCTCCGGCACTCGCCGTCACATCGGCAACAAGTCCACCACGCCGTCGCGGAACACACATCGAATCGAATGTGCGTCGATCGAACGGAGCCCGGCAGATGAACCCTTCAAGACCCACGACCACGGGCAGTGGTCTCTCCGGAACCGTCTCCCCCCTGGCGGCTGCCTGGCTCGTCAGCGTCATGGGTGAGCACGGCTACGAGACGCTGCTGGAGTGGGAGTCGACGCCGCCGCACCGGGCGGTGCTGCCGTGCGGGCTCCGGTGGGACGTCGTGCGGATGCCCGAGAGCCTCGGCCTGGCCGTCCTCGCACACCTCGGCGGGACGGACCCGGATCAGGTCGGCCCGGTCCTGCGGGATCTGCTCGGCCACCGGATGTACTGGTTCATCCCGCTCGGCCACACCGGGGCGTGGCGGCAACTGGGAACGGACGTCGACCTCCTGAGCAGGGGGTGCTTCCTCGTCGTGCCTCACCCGGACATCCAGGGCGACGGCTCGTCCGAGTGGGAGCACTGGCCCGCTCGCACCGGCACGCTGACCAACCCCGGCCGGCTGGCCGCCACGGTGGCTGAGGCGCTCACCATCGGTTCCACTGCTCACGCGCGGTCCGAGGAGGACCGGCCCATCGGGACACAGCCGGACCGCAACACCGGGTACACCGAAGACGCATCGACGGTCCGCCCGTACGTTCCGGGTCCCTCGGCGGAGCCCCGGCCCGCACCGATGCCCGGTCGGGACCTGTCCGACACAACGATCCTGCCCCTGGGTACCGCCGCTCCGACGCCTGCCCGGCCGACCCCGGCTCTGTCGACGCCTCTTCATACCCGGACGGCGGCGGCACATCCCGTGCCCCCGATGCCGACCGCGTCCGAGGCGCCCGTCGGGCTGTCCGAGGAGCAGCACCCGGAGGGTCGGCCCGACCTCGGCACCTCGAACTCCCTCGTGGAGCCGCAGAGCTCCCCGGACGGCTGCACCGGGCGACGCCACGAGCGGAAGGTGAGCCGCCAACGGAGCATCATCACCCGGGCCGGCCTGGGCATCGTGGCAGTCGGCGTGGGGATCGCCCTCCTGCCCGCCTCCTCGGGCGGGAACGGGAAGAAGAGTGACCGGGCGCTGCCGGTCCCCAGCGGCAGCCGCTGGGTCCAGCCCCGGACCGACCCCTCGCCCGGCGCTGTCCTCTCGGCCGGGACCGCCTCGGCTTCCGCAACCCCCACCGACACGGCCGCCGCGGCCCCCAGGAAGGCCTCGACCACCAGAACCCTCGCCCCTCAGGCAGTCTTCGCCACCACCGCCCGCACCGCTGCCCCTTCCACGCCGGTGCCGACACCGCCCCCGGTCGCTGCGGCCATGCCCCGAACACTCCGGCCCGGTGACACGGGGACGGATGTGGTGACGATGCAACAGCTGCTGGTCGCCGTCTCCTGCGGGAAACTCGACAAGTCCCTCGTCACCGGCACCTTCGACGACTCGACCGAGAACGCGGTCTCCCAGTACCAGCGCCGACGCCACATCAAGGGCGAGAGCGGCGTGTACGGTCCGAAGACGAAGGCGGCCCTGCAGGCCGAGGCACAGGATCAGGAGTGCTGAGGTCGCCGATCCCTCCGCTCACAGCCCGCGAGACGTGTGAACGCGCTTCAAGAAGCGGGGGAGAGGCGGACCCCGGGATCAGGGCGGCTGCGGCCGGGAGGGACCGACGCCGAAAGCCGCCCACAGCGCGGAGCAGGTCGGACGACGACGGATCCCGCGCAGCGCACCGCCCAGCAGGGCATCCGGGTGTCCGAGTCCTCCGACCTGCTGCCCGCGGATCCGATCACCGTCGAGACGCGGGTGGGTCACCCGATCGGACCGCCCGGCGGGCTCGACCTGAGCGCGTTCTCCCACACGCTGCTGCCGGTGCTCGCCGGCTTCCTCGGCGGCAACGCCATCGGCAACGGAGTCGACGTCGCTCGGCTGTACCGACAACGAGCCGGGACCCTGGCACACCCGGCGGCGTACCGTGTCGGTCACCCGGCGCCGGACCCGGGTGGTGAAGCCGGTGAGGACCACCGGGATCTCGCTGGTCACCTCGGCCGCCGTCATGCCGGGCGCCACCATCCCCTGCACGCCCTCCGGTCGCTCTACCGGTTCCGGCGCACTTCGAGCCGATGCGGCAGCTTCTCGACGGGGTCAGGGCGATCCTGTCCTTCGACGCCCAGGCGGATGCCGGCCCGGCCCGCGCCCGGGTCATGACGGGGATCGGGACGGCCCTCGCCCTGGTCCCGGCCGCGCCATGACCGGCTACTACGGCCGCAAGGGGCTGCGCCGGCTGGTGGTCGGGGCCTCGGCCCGAGGCCCTTCGGGGGGTACGGAGGGCTGCGCGCAGCGGAGGTGACGGCGCCGCACCCGCCGCCTCGCGTGAGTCCCCGCGCCGCTCGTCGGCCTGCAGCCGGCCGGGTCCGTCCGGCGGGTCGGGTTGCGGCGGCGCCGGCGCAGACCGCAGATTGGGGCAGGGGGCGAGTCGCCGGAGGGAAGGACCCGTGAGTTCGCAGCCGCCGTCAGGATCGTCCGAGCCGTCCGGCCCGCCCACCGGGCCGCTGTCGGGTCCCGGGGAGGGCGGGCCGCCGCCGTCCGGACCGCGCTCGTACCCGCCCGGGCCGCCCGAGGAGCCGCCGACCATCGCGGGCGGCCCGCCTCCCGGGCCGCCCGAGGAGCCCCCGCGGACGGTGATCGGCGAATCCGGCGACGAGCCGGGGCCGCCCTGGTGGCGAAAACCCCGCTACGTCGCCCTGCTGGCCGGGCTCGTGGTGGCGGCCATCGCCGTCGGCGTCGCGGTCGCCACCCAGGGGTCGGACGGCAACGTGGAGGTGCCGCCGGCGGCCTCGTCCTCGCCGGCCACCCCCGCGGAGTCCCCCACCGAGTCCGAGACCCCGACGTCGACCCCGGCCCCGACCGCGACCTCGAGGCCCACCGGCCACACGACCCCGGCTCCCACGCCCACGCACTACACGACCCCCACGCCCACGCCCACGCCCACCCGCTCGTCCTCGCCGAGGACCTCTCCGCCGACTTCGACGACGTCCCGGGCGACCACCTCGAATCCCGGCGCCACGTCGAGTCACTGAGAGTGCTGTCCTCGGGAGCCAGGACCACGAACGGCCTGGTGCGGGGCCGTCCAAGCGGTCGGGGACCACGCAGACGGGCCACCACCGCGGCGAAGGCGGGCGCATCGGCGGCCCGTCCGGCGGTGAGCACGAAGGTCAAGGGGCGGCAACGGCCGTCCGCGGCGAGGTGCAACCCGTCGGTGCCGCCGGGTGTGTCCGCGCCGACCGAGCCGGCTCCGGGTCCTCCTGATCGTTCTGTACGACGAGGAGAAGGGAGGGGCCGGATGTGCGGTCCGGGCTGCGCCCCGTCGCTGTGGGTGGGAGCGTGCTTGTCGGGCTTGGCCGGCGGCCGATGCCGCGCCGCTGTGCCCCGCCGACCGTGGTGTCCGGCACCGTCCTCCCCGGCCTGCGGGCGGATGGCCGCGACCACCGCGGATGTCGAGGGGCCCGCACGACCGGTCGAGCGGGTCCCGGTCCGCGAAGGCACGGACCACCTCCCGGTGCGCCGGGTCGACCTCCCACCGGTTCACCCGGTGAGGACCGGCCCCGTCGCCCCCGGTCGCCCGAACGCGGCGGTCACCCTCCGGACTGTGCCACCGCCTCGTCCTGTCCCTCGGGGCGCCGGCCGAGGAAGTCGACCAGGCTCTGCGGCGCGCGCTCGCCGAGGCAGAGGTCAAGAATCTCGTGGGCGTCCGCGTAGAAGGCATCGCTGCGCGCGAAGAGCTCCTTCTCGTAGGCGGCGAGCGCCGCTTCGACGTCGTCGGGGTACTGGGCGATGGCCTTGCCGAGTTCGGCGCCGTCGAACATCGCCAGGTTGGCGCCGTCGCCGGACGGCGGCATCAGGTGCGCGGCGTCGCCGAGCAGCGTCACGCCGGGCACCCGGTCCCAGCGGTGTCCGTCCGGGAGGGTGTGGATCATGCGTGCCACCGGGGCGGTCGCGCCGTCGGTGATCAGCGCGGTGAGGTGCGGCGCCCATCCGTCGAACTCGGCCGCGACCCGGGCGCTCGCGGCCGCGGTGTCGGTGAAGTCGATGGCGGCGATCCACTCGGCCGGTCGGTTCAGCTCGACGTAGGTGTGGACGATGCCTCCCGCCTCACGGTGGGCGACGATCCCCTTGCCGGGGGCGAGTGCGTACATGGCGCCGCGGCCGACCAGGGCGGCCGTTGCGGGGTGCCGCTCGTCGACGTCGTGCAGGTAGGTCTCGACGAACGTCGTGCCGGTGTAGACGGGCCGGGCGTCGGAGAGCAGCGGCCGGACCCTGGACCAGGCGCCGTCCGCGCCGACCAGGACGGTGCTGGTCACGGTCGAGCCGTCGGTGAAGGTCAGCTCGTGCCGGCCGTTGCCGAGCGGACGGACGCCGGTGACCTTGCTGCCCCAGCGCACCGTCCCCTCGGGCAGGGAGTCGAGCAGGATCCGGCGCAGGTCGCCGCGGAGCACCTCGGGGCGTACCGCGGTGCCGTCGGAGGGGACGTCCAGCAGCAGCGCGCCGTGCCGGTCGAGCACCCTGGCGGCGTCGCCGCCCTCGTGGATGATCGCGCGGAACTCGTCGGTGAGGCCGGCGTCAGCGAGGGCGCGCTGTCCGTCCTCCTCGTGGATGTCGAGCTGGCCGCCCTGGGGGCGGAACCCGGGGGAGGTGTCGGCCTCGTGGACGGTGGCGGGGATGCCGTGGACGTGCAGGACGCGCGCGAGGGTGAGGCCGCCCAGGCCCGCGCCGATGATCGTGACCGGAGTCGTCATGGTGTTCCCTTCGAAGCCATGACGGAACGCTGTTCCATTCCCATGTTGGAACGGCGATCCATTCATGTCAAACTGTGTTCATGGCGATCAAGAAGCAGCGGGCCGTAAGGCGCACGGACGCCCTGTCGAAGGAACGGATCGTGGAGACCGCGATCGAGATCCTCGACTCCGAGGGCGAGGGAGCGCTGACCTTCCGCGCGCTCGCGGCCCGGCTGGCCACCGGAAGCGGGGCGATCTACTGGCACGTCGCCAACAAGGACGACCTGCTGGCGGCGGCCACCAACGACGTGATCGCCCGGGTCATGGCGGACCTGCCCGGCGGCGCGCCTCCGCGGGAGGCGATCCGGGCCCTCGCGCTCGGGCTCTTCGACGCGATCGACGCACACCCCTGGGTCGGCACCCAGCTCTCCCACGTGCCTCGGCTGGCCGCGATTCCGCAGATCTTCGAGGGTTTCGGCAGCCGGCTGGAGGAACTCGGTGTGCCTGAGGAAGCGCAGTTCGACGCCACGTCCACGCTCGTGATCCATGTCCTCGGTGTTGCCGGACAGAACGCCGCCAATGCCCGCCTGCACGCGCACAGGACCGATCGGACGGCCTTCCTGGGCGAGATCGCCCAGCAGTGGACCCAGCTCGATCCCGCTCGGTACCCGTTCGTGCGCCGAGTGGCGGCGCAGCTGCCCGAGCACGACGACCGGGAGCAGTTCCTGGCCGGCATCGACCTCATCCTGGGCGGCATCGAGGCCGCCCGCCCTGGTCCGTCTCGTCGGGCCTGACGCGAACCCGAGCTGGTCGGGGCCGGCCGAGGCCGGTACCCGGGAGGTGTAGGAGCGGGCCGTGCCGCCCGAGCCGAGCACGGCCTGTCTCCGCTCTCCCCGTCGCTCGACGACACCCGGGCCCGGATGACGGCGTTCGAGGTCGAGCGGTGGTGGTCGATGCGGCCGTTGAGGGGACGCTCGGACTCTGTGGCCACGTTCGGGGCGGGGCTGCCGTCGCGCGCGGCGGGGCCACCGTGGCGGCGAGCAGCCCGGCGGCCACCGCGGCACGGAGCCGGATTGCGCTGAACACCGCGTGCGGAGTCCCGGCCGGTTCGGTATCTCGAGGGTGCCGGGCGGTGGGGTGCCTCGGACGGGGAGACAGATCGGGGAACCACCGCGCTGCAGGGCCCACGCCCGGCCGGTCGCGGTTCCGGACCCTCTGCACGGCGTGGTCGGCGGGCTGTGCTCGACCGATGGAACACGGTGGATTCCCCGTGTCGGCCCTCAAACGCGCTGTCGGGGGCGGGGCCTTGCTCGCCTTCCGGCTGCTGCCGGGCGGCGGTCCCCCCTAGGAGCAGCTCGTACGACACCTTTGCAGGGACAACGGACCGAGCCTCGTCGACGAGGGCAGGGCCGGGTGCAGCCGGGGTACTCGGTCGTGATGAACCCTTGGCTCTCGCCCCGATGTGGCCGATCCGCAGGGGCGGTCCGCACCCGGTCAGGGGCCGCGGCCGAACGAACGGCCGGCAGCGCGCAGTTGCGTTCGCGATGACGAGACCCTGACCGCTGCCTTGCGGTCGACGTCCGAGCCGGACCTCCGGGGACAGGTACCAGCGGTACCGGTGTTCACACCCCGGCACTCCCGCGGCCGCGCTCGACCGGGATCCACAGCTGGGAGTCGGTTTCCGCGCCGATCTCCACCGGCCGCGTCCGCAGGAGCTCCGGACCTGTCCGGCTCGTGTACGGGTTCGAAGGGAACCACTGGGCGAAGACGTCTCGCCACAGCTCTTGAAGGGCGCTCGGATAGGGCCCGTGGTTGTCGAAGACGGCCCAGGTCCCGGCCGGCACGTCGAGGGAGTCGAGTTCCCCGGCGACCGCCTCGGGACCGGTCACCACTCCGATCCAGTAGTCCGCCTCGGCGCCCTCTTCGCGGCTGTCGGTCAGGTACACCGCCGCTGACAGGATCCCCTCCGGTTCCTGGCCGACCAGTTCCTTCATCCGTACGACCGCACGCTCGTCCAGGCCTTCCAGGTGCGCCGCGGCGGCCGCGTTGACCCCCTCGTGGACGAGCGGGACCCGCGCCTTCCTGCCGACGACCCGAAACGACTCCTTCTCCACGATCCGGTACCGCATGCTCGCCCTGCCTTCGACGACGACCCGGAAGGACATGCGCGGCTGTGCCGTGAGCACTGCACCGGTACGCCGGGCCTCGCCCGGTCCGATCCCGTGCACCGATCGGAACGCCCGGGTGAAGGCCTCGCCCGAGCCGTACCCGTACCGCACCGCGATGTCGAGCAGTGTCAGCTCCCCGGCCAGCACCTCGGCCCCGGCGAGGGTCATCCGTCGGCGGCGCACGTAGACCGGGAGCGGCATCCCGGCGAGCGCGGAGAACAGCCGCCGGAAGTGGTACTCCGACACCGCGGCGATCCGGGCCACCTCGGCCATGTCGATCTCCCGGTCGAGGCAGGCCTCCAAGTGGTCCAGCGCCTGATTCAGCCGCTCCAGCACGCCTGTCCGTCCATCCTTCTCGTACCTCCACCGCAGGAACGCCTCGCCCTGCCGGCCGGTCGCACGCAGCCGCGGCGCTCGGCATCCAAGCCCGAACCGGAGTCGGCCGTCGGCCGACCGCGAGGCGGGAACAGGAGCGGCTCCCCGGGCGCCGTCCGGTCGCCCTGCTTCAGTAAAGAAGATCTGGCCGCGCCCCGCCCGACAAAACCGGTGCGGGAATCGTCGGGCAGGCAGACCTGGCGTTGCCCGAGACTTACGCCATGATCGATGTCAAGGGATTCTGCGAGCCGCGGTTCGACGCAGTCCGGGCGGCCCTTGCCGCTTTGCTCGGCAAGGACGACGTCGGTGCGTCGGCAGCCGTCTACCTCGACGGCGAGCAGGTGGTCGACATCTGGGGCGGGTACGCCGATGCGGACCGCTCCGTGAGTTGGGAACGCGACACCCTCACCGGCGTGAACTCGACGACCAAGAACATGACCGCCCTGTGCGCGCTGATCCTGGCCGACCGGGGCGAGCTCGATCTGTCCGCGCCGGTCGCCGCCTACTGGCCCGAGTTCGCCGCGGCCGGTAAGGAGAACGTGCTGGTGCGGCATGTGCTGTCGCACACCGCGGGCCTGCCGGACCTGTCCGGGCTGACCGCGGTCGAGGAAATCTACGACTGGGAGCGCGTGACCGCAGGACTGGCCGCGCAGGCACCCGCGTGGGAGCCGGGAACGGCCGCCGGCTATCACGCGCTCACCTTCGGCTTCCTCGTGGGCGAGGTCGTCCGACGTATCACCGGCTGCAGTCTTGGAGACTTCTTCGCCGAAGAGGTGGCCGAACCGCTCGGCGCGGATTTCCACATCGGACTCTCCACCGACCACGACCACCGCGTCGCAGCGCTCATCCCGCCGCCCTCACTGAGCGACGAGTACGCTGCCAGCGCACCGCCCGGACGGGATGGCACACGCCGGGAGAACACCGGCGCCGTGATCCGGGTCAAGGACATCAACTCCGTTGCCTGGCGCCGTGCGCAGATCCCTGCAGTGAACGGCTTCGGCAATGCCCGCTCCGTCGCCCTCGTCCAGTCGGTACTGGCGAACCAGGGTTCCGTCGGCGGCGTGCGACTGCTGTCCCCCCGGGGTTGCGAGCCCGCGTGGCAGGAAGTGTTCTGCGGTGACGATCGCGTGCTGGGGACGCCGATGTCCTGGACGGTGGGCTTCGGCAAGTTCGGCAACACCTTCGGCTGGGGCGGCTGGGGCGGCTCCCTGGTCGTGAGCGATCCCGGCTCACGCATGACGGTGGCCTACGTCATGAACCAGATGATCGACCGGGTGCGGCAGGAGGACAACCGCGGCATGGAAATCGTGATGGCCGCCTACAGCGGCCTGCACTGACAGCGCCACGAGGGCGTGGGCCGGGCCCACACACGGCCGGTCGCCGTGCACGTGGCGCTCGTGCCCGGCACCGCGCTCGAACGGGCGGGCTCCTACGCCCCGTTCGCGGCCCGGACCCGTCGACGAGGCGTTCACCGCGGTCGGGACCTACGCGCAACCGGGATGATCGCGATCCGTCCGAGAGGAGCGAGCGACACGGCGGTCGGACGCCGGGAGCCGGCGAGCCCTCGATCGCGAGGATCGAGCAGGCCGGGGGCGGATGCCGGTCGAGTTCCTCCGCATCCTCCGGCGCGTCCGCAGGGGTGACCGTGCCGCACCGGCAGCAGCGGCGTTCGATGTGCAGTGCTGCGCGACCGGACCTGGTGGCACACCTGATCGGCGATCAGAGGATGACGCCCGAGGGGGTGCGGGTTCTCGGCGGCGGCCTGTGTCGACAGCGCTCTCGGCTCCGGCTCCACCCCGTAAGGCGGCTTCGTGGGACGTCGATGGCCGCGGGTGCATCTCGAAGCCGCTGCCCGGGCCCACGCCGGGCGATGCCGGTGGCCGCTGCTTCCGTTCGTTCGGTAGCACCCGGCGATCGGCCCCGGCGCCCGGGTGGACCTGCATCGACGGTGAAACCCCGGGCGCAGGAACGGGTTCGGCCGCACCGCGCGAAGCGGACCGACCGTGGACCCGCGCTCAGCCGTCGGTGTGCCGGGGGAAGGGGGCGAGGTCGGGTTCGACCCAGCCGGTCCTGGCGGGGGTGCTCGCCAGTGTCGAGGGCCGGTAGAAGCGGGTCAGCAGCTTCTTGTCGAGCAGTGCGGGGTGCTCGTCGGTGAAGGCGTCGAAGTCCGCGGTGTCCGACCGGTCGGCGTGGTGGCCCACCAGTTCGACCCAGGCCCGGCTGACGGTGGCGTTGTACTTCTGGGGAACCCCCGCGTAGCGGGCGGTGCGCCGGATCCCGTCGCCGATCAGGGCCACCGCTGCGGCGGTTCCGTGTCGCCGGACGGCCAGCCAGGTCAGATGGACGTGCTGGCGGTGCCCGAACCGGTCGGCGGTGGCCATCACCTCGTCCATCAACCGGGTGAACGGGGAGGACGTCTCGCCCCGGCCGGGTCCGGTGCCGGTCACGAGCCCTCCTCGATCAATGCGTCCAGCACGGCGTGGAAACCGGCGATCGACTCGGCCGGCAGGGCGCCCAGGGCGCGGCTTTCGAGATCGGCCAGCGTCTGCCGGATCAGGGCGGCCGCCGCCCGTCCGGACTCGGTGAGCTCGATGAGAACCGAGCGGCGGTCGCCGGCCCGTGTGCCGCGGGTGATGTGACCGCGCCGCTCCAACCGGTCGAGCACGCCGGTCAGCGTCGTGGGGCGGGTGCCGACGGCGGCGCCCAGCTGGGACACGGTTCTGCCCCGGCCGTCGGCGAGATTCGCCAGGGCGTTGATCTCGGAGGCGGTCAGGTCCAGGTCGACGAGTTCGGCGGCGATCAGTTGCAGGGTGGCGTGGGTCGCGCGCTGCAGGGCGAGCAGGGCCGAACGCCCGGATGGAACGGATTCAGACTTCACGGTTTCGGATAGTACGGAATCGGAGTATCCGGGGCAAGCCCGGCGCCACACGCCGACGTCCGACTCGATCCGGGTGGGGCTGTTCCTCGTGAACGGCTGCCGGCGCAGGGGGGTCGCTGACATACTCGGCCCATGCCTGCCGAGGTGGAGCCCGAGCGGACATCGGAACAGCGGTCGGCCCGGGGGCCGTACCGGGCGGTGCCGGTTGCGGCACACCGGTACGCGTTCGCCGATGGCATCACCGCCGGGGGCGGGGTCACGCTCTTCCCGTCCGCACCGTGACCGGCGGCGGGCCGGGCGCCCCGTTCGGCGAAGTGCGGGCTTCCGCCGGGGCCGTGGAAGCGGCCGGCGACCGGTGCCCGACGTCCGAGCCGCCGGCACGAGCTGCGGTGCTGACGGTGCCCGCAGGTCGACCGGACGCGGTGGGCGTGTGAGCAGGCGGCCGGCGCCCGTGGTGCTGCCCCCGTCGTTGCGCGTGGGGCTCGGGCTGATGGCGGCCTTCGCCGCGTTGCTGGTCGCCGTGCTCGGGATCCGGTATGCCGACGAGGGCGGGCCCGGCACGGTGGACACGCGGATCCGGGCGGTGGTGGACGGTGCGGGGCCGTCGTGGCGGTACGTCGCGTTGGCCCTGGACGCCTCGGGGGAGCCGGTGGAAGCCGCGGCGCTGGTCGTGGCCACGGTGACGGGCTGCCTGCTGCTTCGGCGTCCTCGCGCAGCGGTGTTCGTCGTCGCCGGCGTCGGCATCGCCGTGGGGACGACGACGCTGCTCAAGCACCTGGTGGGACGCACCATCCACGGCGGGTACCTGTCCTACCCGAGCGGGCACACCGCCTTCGCCACCGCGCTCGCCCTCGCGGTGGCGATGCTCGCGACCCGCCGCAGAGGCCGGGACGGGCTCGGCCCCGGCACGACGGCCGGCACCTTGCTCGTGCTCGCCGCGGCGCTGGTCGCCGGTGCCGCCATGGGCTGGGCGCAGGTCGCCCTGGGCGCGCACTACCCGACCGACGTTCTCGGCGGCTGGTGCACCGCGCTGGCGGTGGTACCGGCGACCGCGTGGCTGGTCGACCGGATGGCCGACGTCGGCCGGTGGAAGCATCGCTGACGTCGTGTCGGGTGATGCCACGTGACGCGACATCACCCGACACGACGTCACACCGAGCGGCGGAACACCTGCTTCACCGGCCGGCCGCCGAGCCAGGGGGTGGGATCAGCGGCGTCCAGCGCCTTCCGGTACACGGCACATGCCCGGGCCACCACGTCGACGGTGTGGTCGATGTCGGCGTCGCCGAGCGCGCTGCTCACCACGAACGACGGGGCCAGCACTCCGCCCGCGAGGAGCTGGCGCAGGAACAGGGTGCGGTACTGCTGCGACGGCCGCAGGTCCTCGTCGAGGGTGGCGAAGACCAGGTTGCTGTCCCGGCCCCGGAGGACGAGGTGGTCGCCGACGCCCGTGCAGGCGGCGGCCTCGCGGACACCGGCGGCCAACCGTTTGCCGAGGGCGTGCAGCCGAGCGGTGATGCCCTCCTCGACGTAGGTGGTCTGCACGGCCATCGCGGCGGCCAGCGAGTGCGTTTCCGCACCGTGCGTGGTGGACAGCAGGAACACCCGGTCGCCGGAGTGGCGCAGCCCGCCGCGCTCCATCAGGTCCCGGCGCCCCGCCAGCGCGGAGACGGCGAACCCGTTGCCCAGCGCCTTGCCGAACGTCGAGAGGTCGGGGACGACGCCGTACAGGCTCTGGGCACCCGCCTCGGACCAGCGGAAGCCGGTGATCATCTCGTCGAAGACCAGTACGCAGCCGTGCCGGTCGGCCAGCTCGCGCAGGCCGGCGAGGTACCCGGGCGGCGGCTCGGTGTGGCCGGCGGGTTCGAGGATCAGGCAGGCGACCTCGTCCCGGTACCGGGTGAGCAGTTCCTCCGTGGCGGCCAGGTCCGCGTAGGGGAACGCCACGGTGAGCTCGGTGGTCGCGGCGGGGATTCCGGCGGACATCGGCGTGGTGCCGATGAACCAGTCGTCGACGGAGAAGAACGGGTGGTCGCCGCAGACGGCCACCCGCGTCCGCCCGGTGACGGCACGGGCCAGTCGTACCGCGGCCGTGGTGGCGTCGGAGCCGTTCTTCGCGAACTTCACCATCTCGGCGGTCGGCACCGTGGCCAGGAAGCGTTCCGCGGCCTCGACCTCCACGACGGACGGTCGGACGAAGTTGCTGCCGCGGTCGAGTTCCCGCCGCACCGCCTCGACCACCCGGGGGTGGGCGTGGCCGAGGCTGACCGACCGCAGGCCGGAGCCGTACTCGACGTAGCGGTTGCCGTCGACGTCCCACACGTGGGCGCCGCGGCCGTGGCTGATGACCGGGGCCAGGTGCTCGGGGTACTGGTCGTCGCCCTTGGCGTAGGTGTGGGCGCCCCCGGGGACGAGCGCGTGCAGCCTCTCGTTCGCCCTCCGCGACCGGGGCAGGCTGAACCCGTCGGCGTTCTGCGGGCCTCGGACGCCTCGGACGTCTCGGGCGGCCCGGGTGTCTCGGGTGTCCTGGGTGGTCACGCCGGCCGCCCCTCGTGCCGCAGGACCTCGGCGAGGCTCGGCGCCTTCCGGTCCCGCTCGGACACCGACACCGCCGGCAGCGGCCAGGGGATGGCGAGTTCCGGGTCGTCGAAGGCGATCGTCACGTCCTCGGCCGGATCGTGCGGGCGGTCGATCCGGTACGAGACGTCGGCGGTGTTGGTCAGCGCCTGGAACCCGTGGGCGCACCCCGCCGGGATGTACACGCTCACCTGCGTCTCGCCGCTCAGCTCGAAGAAGGCCCGGCCGAGGCGGGTCGGCGAGTCCGGCCGCAGGTCCACGACGACGTCGAAGACCTTCCCGTACGAGCAGCGCACCAGCTTGGCCTCGCCGGCGCCGGAGCGCAGGTGCAGGCCGCGCAGCACGCCGCGGACCGAGCGGGACACGCTGTGCTGGACGAAGGCGTTCGGGTCGAGGCCGACCGAGCGGACGACCTCGGCGTCGAACGTGCGGCAGAAGAAGCCGCGCTCGTCGGCGTACGGCGTCGGTTCGAACAGGTATGCGCCGGCGATCGCCGGGACTTCGGTCGCCTTCACGGAGCCTCCTGCGGGGCGTGGTCGTGGGTGCGGTCGTGTGCGTGGGCACGGTTGCGGTCATGGGCGTCGGAGCGGGCG
Source organism: Kitasatospora sp. NPDC085895 (assembly GCF_040702125.1). NCBI lineage: Bacteria > Bacillati > Actinomycetota > Actinomycetes > Kitasatosporales > Streptomycetaceae > Kitasatospora > Kitasatospora sp. NPDC085895. The sequence continues at coordinate 68,707 of NZ_JBFBJY010000025.1, forward strand.
GGGGTGTGGCCGGCCGCCGGGAAGAGGGCCGCCGTCAAGGCCCTGAACTGCTGGTCGAGCTCCCGGCGGGCCACCAGGTTCCGCTCGGCGACGGTCCGCCGCAGCTCCGGCGACTGCTTCTCCAGCGCCCGGAACCGCTCGAGCAGGCGGTCGGCGTCGACCTCCCGGGCCGGGTGGCAGTACTCGCCCAGCCCCATCCGGGCCATCAGCGCCTCGCTCTTCGCCGCGTAGCTGAGGGCGAGCGTCGGCGTGCCGACCTTCAGCGCGCAGATCAGGTTGTGGTACCGGGTCGCCACCACGGTGTCGGCGGCGGCCGTCTCCCTCATCAGGTCGGCCAGTGAGGCCGGCGAGGCGGCGGTGACCAGCGGCGAGTCCACCGCGTCGAGGATCGCGGCGACCACCGGCCGGTCGACGTCGTCGCCCATGAGCAGCCGGACCCGTCTGCCGTCCTCGACCAGCGCGCGGACGAAGCGGGTCGTCCCGTCGAGGTAGCGCCGGTGGATCTCCTCCGCCCGGGCGCGGTCGTCGTTCCCGCCGTGGAAGGCCATGACGCCGACGCAGACCGGTCCCGGTGGACCGTCGGGCACGCCCGACGGCGGCGTCGGCAGGGAGAAGGCGAGGTCCGGGTAGACCTCGTCCCGCCCGGTGTCCACGCCCATCGCCCGCATCGCCTCGCGGGACGGCGCGTCCCGGTACGACCGGTAGGCGGCGAGCCGCGCCGACCAGCGCACCAGGGCCCGGGTGGGCCGGCTGCCGATCGCGTCGGCGCCGACGCTGACCAGCGCCACCCGGGTGCCGAACAGCCGGCCGGCCGCGCAGAGCAGGAACAGCGCGTACGGGAAGCCCCACGGCCGCAGCGGCAGCGTGGCCTCCAGGACGCCCATGCCCGGCACGACCACCACGTCGTGCCGGCGCACCCAGGCGGCGGTGCGGGCGGCGTCGACGAGCTTGCCCAGGCCCTTCGCCGCGATCGATCCCACCCGTGACGCGGTCCGGTACTCGCCCCGGTACCAGTGCAGCCGGGTGGCGGGGATCCCGTACCGGCTCGTGACGGCCTCGGGACCGCCGCACATCGCGTCGACGACCGCCTCCGGGTGTGCGGCGCGCAGATACCCGAGCAAGGCCTCCAAGGATCCGTCGTTGCCGAGGTTGCCGGAGCCGAGCAGGCCGAACACCCCGACCCGCACCGGCTTTCGGTCCGCCGACGTCACGGCTGCCTCCCCTCGCGGCCGGCCACCAGGGCGTCGACGGAGACGGTGAGCAGGGCCGGGTCGACCGGGGCGCGGTCCTCGACCCGCTCGCCGGCGCCCGGCCGGGTCCGGCTGCTCAGCCACGCGGCCAGGTGGCGGTAGCACGCCCGCCGGTCGGCCGAGGACAGCGGCGCCCGTCGGACGGCCGAGACGAAGCCCCAGACGTACTCGGCGAGCAGCCGGGGCGTCGGGTGCAGCGGGCCCGCCCGGCGCGGGTCCAGGTTGACGCACCGGGAGCGCTTGGAGGGGTTCGCCCGCTCGGCGCGGGTGGGGTGGTCGCGGCGGAAGTACAGCAGCTCCGGCACCTGGTGGAAGGGCCCGTGCAGGGCGATCTCGGCGACGAACGTGCGGTCGGCGTGGTGGTAGCTGTCCATCGGTCTCACCCGGCGCAGCACGTCGGCCCGCAGCACCCCGTAGAAGTCGTCGCCGCCGGGCTCGAACAGCATGCTGCGGAAGCGCTCCGGTGCGTGCGGCGAGGCGGTGGCGAGCCCGTACTCGTAGGGGACCGTCACCTGGCCGGCGCCGTCGATGACCGCCTGGTCGGTGTGCGCGAGGATCACCTCGGGCCGTTCGTCCAGCGCCTCCACGCAGCGCAGCAGCAGGTCCCGGCCGTACAGGTCGTCGTGCGAGGCCCACTTGAACAGCTCGCCGCGGGACCGGGCGAACACGAGGTTGTGGTTCGGTGTGGCGCCGATGTTCCGGTGCAGCCGCAGGTACCGGATGCGCGAGTCCCGCGCGGCGTACGTGCGGCAGATCTCCTCGGTCCCGTCGGTCGAGGCGTTGTCGGAGACGATCAGCTCGAAGTCCTCGTAGGTCTGGCCGAGCACGGCGTCGAGCGACTCGGCCAGGTACTCCTCGCCGTTGTACACGGGCAGGCCGATGCTCAGCCTGGGTCGGGCGGTCATCAATACCTCCAAGGAAACCCGGGCCTTTAGGCCCGGGAGGAATTGGATCTCCTGCGGAGCAGGGCAGGGGGCTGCGATTCGCCGTCAAGGCGGACCACAATGCTCGGACCCGCAGATTTGATCTTTAACCTGTAGTCGCGCTAGTTCGTGAGCATGGCCACGGCTCATGTGAAGCGGGCATTCAAGTACCGCTTCCACCCGACCGATGCGCAAGCGGCTGAGCTGTCGCGCACGTTCGGCTGTGTCCGGAAGGTCTACAACCTGGCGCTCGCGGCCCGCACGGAGGCGTGGACGCTCCGCCAGGCGCGGATCAACTACAACGCCACCTCTGCGATGCTGACCGCGTGGAAGAAGACCGAGGAGCTGGCCTACCTCTCCGAGGTTTCCTCCGTGCCGTTGCAGCGGACGCTCCGGCATCTGCAAGGGGCGTTCGGGAACTTTTGGGCGAAGCGGGCGAAGTACCCGACGTTCAAGTCCCGAAAGAAGTCCCGTAAGTCCGCCGAGTACACCACCAGCGGGTTCCGCTACCGCGACGGCCGGCTGACCCTGGCGAAGATGGCCGAGCCGCTGGCCGTCGTCTGGTCGCGTCCGTTGCCCGAGGGTGTGTCGCCGTCCACGGTGACGGTGTCGCCGGACAGTGCGGGGCGGTGGTTCGTCTCCATGCTGTGCGACGACCGACCCACCATGCCCGAGCCGGTCAACCGCGCGGTGGGCATCGACGCCGGTACCACGGCGCTGGTGGCGCTCTCCACCGGAGAGAAGATCACCAACCCGAAGCACGAGCGCCGTGACCGGGAGCGCCTGGCTAAGGCCCAGCGGGAACTGTCCCGCAAGGCCAAGGGCGATGGTGCGAACCGGGCGAAGGCCCGGCTCAAGGTCAGCCGGGTCCATGCCTGGATCGCCGACAGGCGAAGGGACTTCCAGCACAAGCTCACCACTCGACTCGTCCGCGAAAACCAAGTGGTCGTGATCGAGGACCTGACCGTCCGGAACATGCTCAAGAACCGGACACTGGCCCGAGCCATCTCGGATGCGTCCTGGACCGAGATGCGCAGCATGTTGGAGTACAAGGCCGACTGGTACGGACGCGAGGTGATCACCGTGGACCGGTGGTTCCCCTCCTCCAAGCTGTGCTCGGCCTGCGGCACCTTGCAGGGCAAGATGCCGCTCAACGTCCGGGAGTGGACGTGTGGCTGCGGAACGACCCATGACCGGGACGTGAACGCGGCAAAGAACATTCTGGCCGCCGGACTGGCGGTTGCAGCCTGTGGAGACGGTGTCAGACCTCAACGGAGCACTCCGGGCGGGCAGTCGTCGGTGAAGCAGGAAGTTGTCCCAGTACCTCGCACACGCGAGGTATCTCAGCCGCGAGGCTGAGGGGAATCCCGGCCCTTCGGGGCCGGGAGGATGTCAAGAGGTCCTCACTTCGGGGATCGGGTTCCGGCCGTGCTCGCGCAGGGCGGACCGCAGCTGCAGCCACCACACGGCCGAGCTGCCGACGGTGGCGGCGGCGACGCCCCAGGCCGAGCCGGCCGCGCCGGCCACGACCGCCCCGCCGAGCCCGCCGCCGACGTAGCAGGCGGAGGCGAACAGCTGGCAGCGCAGGCTGCGCCGGGCCGCGCCGAGCGCGCGCAGCCCGGCCGCCGCGCCGGTGCCGAGGCCGGCGCCCGCGACACCGAGGGTGAGCGGCACGATGAGCTGCGAGGCGGACTGCCAGACGTCACCGAGCACCAGCTCGCCGAGCCGGTCCGGCACCGGCAGCAGCGCCCCGCCCCAGAGCAGCGCGGCGGTGGCCTGCCCGCCGCCCAGCAGGAGGCAGAACGCGCCCAGCCGCTGCGGGGCCTGCCGCAGCACCCGTGCCGCCTCCGGGACGGTGACCAGCGACAGCCCCATCAGGACGGCGAGGAACGGGCCGAGCAGCAGCTCGGCGCCCCGCACCGCACCGACCGCGCCGACCCCGGCGATCGCGCCGAGCCCGTACGCCCGCAGCTGGCTCGCGCCGCTGAGGCTGACGTTCTCCACCAGGTAGCGGTAGCCGAGATCGCGCTGCTCGCGGAGCCACCCGCGGGCCCCGGTCGTCCTCGGCCGGATGCCGGACTGGAGGCAGCCGTACGCGGCGGCCACCGCGCCGGACGCGCCCCACGCGAGCACGAACGCGGCCACGCTGCCCACGTGGGCCGCCACGACCATGGCCGGTACGAGCGCGACGCCCCAGACGAGGTCGTTGACGAACGCCTTCCGCCCGGCGCCGGCGGCGAAGAACGAGAACCGCCAGGCATCCTGCAGCAGCAGCCCGGGCAGCACGACGCCGAGGCAGGCGAACGCGGGCCCCACCCGGCCGCCGAGACCGGGCCCGACCAGCAGGCACACCGCGCCGAGAACCGCGCCGACGCCGAGGGCGGTGCCCGTGGACCGGGCCACCGCCCCGCGCCAGGACGCCTCCGGCACACCGCTGAAGCGCACCACGAGCGGATCGGTGGTCAGCCCGCGGGAGACGTTGAGCACCACGCCGTACGTCACCCAGGCGAGGCTGAACACGCCGAACGCGGTCACCCCCAGGGAGCGGGCCACGTAGATGCCCACCACGAAGTTGGACATGCTGGAGGCCGCCTGGTCGGCCAGTCCCCAGGACAGCCGGCCGAGGAGGGCCCGCTTGGCGGACCCGGCCGGTGCCGTCGTCTTCGCCGCCTCGGTGGTCATCGGCGTCATGCCTTGCTTCCTCGGTCGCCTCCGGGCGCTCTTGGCCCGGTGCCGACGCTCTCCCCCGGCCCGGCGGCCGGGAGGTGCCCCCACGCTCCCGCGCTCGCTGCGCTCGCTTCCTCGCTCGTCGCTTTCGGCACCGGCGCGCCCTTCGGCTCGCTGACCAGCCCGGCGCCGCACAGGGCGTCCGCCGCGGCGGCGACGGTGTCGAACGGCAGCCCGGACCGCTCGGCGACGTCCAGCAGGCCGTGCTCGCCGTCGGAGAGGCTGAGCACCCAGAGCATGGCCAGCTGTGCCTGCTCGGCGTCGCTGCGGCCGCCGAGCGAGTCGTACAACCCGCGCCGGCCCAGCTGCGGTTCGCCGTACGGGCTGAGGTTGATGTACCGCCGGTTGCGGTCGAGGACGGCGAACGCCTCGCGGCAGACCGCGAGGGTGTCCGCCATCGCCTCCGGCGAGACGAAGTCCGGGTTGTCCGCCGAGGTGTGGTACTCGGGGTACCCGGCGTACGGGGTCCGGCTGAGCGAGCCGACGCCGAGGTCGAACCCGGGCGAGCAGTACTGCCGCTCGTCGTAGCCGTACGGCGTGAACCCGGTGACGTGGTGAGGCCGTTCGGACGCGCGCAGGACGTGCCGCAGCACCCGGTCGATCTCCGCGTCGCCGCGCCTGCTCTGCTTGTACGTCAGCCGGCCCCGGTCGCCGGCGCAGGCCAGCACCAGCCCGTGCTTGACGCGTTCCACCCGCTCCGCGTTACGGGCCAGCCAGGTGATCGCCCCGATGGTGCCGGGCGCGAAGACGAACCGGTAGGTGTAGTACGGCGTCCGCTCCGCCAGCTCCCGCGCCAGGAACGTCGCCACCGCGACGCCCGCCAGGTTGTCGTTGGCCAGCGACGGGTGGCAGACGTGGCAGGAGACGATCACCTCGTCGGTGACCTGCCCGGGGACGACGTGCTCGGCGTAGGTGAGGTGGCCGTCCGCGAGCGTGGAGTCGATGCGCACCTCGTACTCGCCGTCCGGCAGCGCGTCCAAGGTCTCCTGGGCCAGGCAGAACCCCCATTGCGGCGTGTAGTAGCTGGTGCGGTACGGCACCCAGGACGGGTGGTCGGGCAGGGTGTGCAGGTGCCCGCGCAGCTCGGACAACGGCATGGTCGCCGCCACCGGGACGCTGTAGCCGAGCACGTGCAGGCTGGACGCGGCGAAGTCGACGACCCGGCGGCCGGCGGTGTCGGCGATGTACGCGTCCCGGATGTTCCACTCCTGCGGCACCGTCCAGTCGAGCACCCGCGTCCCGGTCGGCACCTCGTGCACCTGCAGCGGGACGTACTCGCCGACGATGTCCAGGGTGGCGCGCACGCCGTCGCCGGTGATGCTCCGGCAGATCGGGTACAGTCGCTCCACCAGTGCGTGCATCCGGTCGCCCACCGTGGTCATCGGCGCCACCGCAGGGTGTCGTCGACGTCGCCGGCGTCGGACGCCGCCCGCAGCACGGCCAGCCGGGTGAAGCGTCGTTCGAAGCCGTCCCGGGTCAGCCCGAACTGCCGGTAGGCGTCGGCGAGTTCGAGAGCGCCCCGCTTCACCGTCCACTCGCAGTCGAAGCCGGGCAGTGCGGCGCGGAACCGGGAGAAGTCCACCCGGTAGGACCGCGGGTCGGCGCCGTTCTCCCCGGTGATCACCACCTTCGCACCGGACACCGCCTCGGCGACCTGTCCGGCGATCTCGCCGACGGTGACGTTGTTGGTCTCGCTGCCGATGTTGAACGCCCTGTCGTGCACCGCCTCCCGCGGCGCGTCCAGCGCGGCCGCGAAGGCCCGTGCGATGTCGGCGGCGTGCACCAGCGGCCGCCAGGGGGTGCCGTCGGAGAGCACCAGCACCTCGCCGGACAGGAGCGCGTGGCCCACCAGGTTGTTCAGCACGATGTCGGCACGCAGCCGGGGCGAGTAGCCGAAGGCGGTGGCGTTGCGCAGGTACACCGGGCTGAAGTCGCCGTCGGCCAGCGCGTGCAGGTCGTCCTCCACCCGCACCTTGGACTCCGCGTACGGCGTCACCGGGCGCAGCGGGGCGTCCTCGGTCACCAGGCCGTCGCCGCCGGCGGCACCGTAGACCGAACAGGTCGACGCGTACAGGAAGCGCCGCACTCCGGCGTCGCGGGCCAGCCGGGCCAGTCGGACGGAGGCGTGGTGGTTGATGTCGTAGGTGAGGTCCGGCGCCAGCGAGCCCAGCGGGTCGTTGGACAGCGCGGCCAGGTGGATCACGGCGTCCACCCCGGCCACGTGCTCGGCCGTGACGTCGCGCAGGTCCACCCGGTACCCCGGCGGGTCCGCGGGCGCCGGGCCGAGGACGCAGTCCGCGAACAGGCCGGAGTCCAGCCCCACGACCTCGTGCCCGGCGGAGCCGAGGACCGGGGCCATCACGGTGCCGAGGTAGCCCTGGTGACCGGTCAGCAGTACGCGCAAGGTTCATCCCTCCAGATCGAGAACGAGTTTGGTGACGGCGAACGCCTCGGCGTAGCGCGCGTGGCATTCGATGCCGCGGATCCGGGCCAGCCCGAGGAAGGCCTCCCGGTCGTACCAGGGCCGGTGCCGTTGCGAGGGGTACTGCTCCTGCAACAGCCGCACCTTCGCCTCGGCGATCGCCGGGGACAGCGGCTGGTACGCCGTCGGACGGCCGAGGTCGCCGTCCCACTTGACGATCTCGTAGCCGAGCACGAGGTGGTCGCGGAACGCGGTGGTCACCAGCTGCGCCAGTCCGCGGTGGTCCTGGTGCGCGTCCTCGGTGCGCGGTGCGAGGACCAGGTCCGGCTCGGTCCGCCTGCGCAGCTCCTCGACCGAGGCCTTGGCCTCGTCCCAGCGCGCGGGCAGCCGGCCGTCCGGCAGCTTGAGCACCGTCAGGCGCAGGTCGGCGTCCGGACAGAAGGCGTCGAGCGCGTCCCGCTCCTCCAGCTCCCGCTCCCCGCCGCCGCCGGAGAGCACCAGCGCGTCGACCCTGAGGCCCGGGCGCGCGAGGCACATGGTCAGCAGCGTGCCGCCGGCGCCGATGGCGATGTCGTCGCAGTGCGCCCCCACCGCGACGATCCTGCTCGGGCGCCCGGCGCCGAGCCGGATCACCCGGTCCTCGCCACGAGGTCGTCGTCGCTGCCGGTCGCGCCCGCGCCGTCCCGTTCCCAGACGGCCCACGGGCGGTCGCCCCGGGCGTAGGCGTCGTCGAGCGCGGCCCGTTCCTTCACGGTGTCGGTCGGCTTCCAGAAGCCGCGGTGCCGGTGGGCCACCAGCCGGCCGTGCTTGGCCAGTCCGGCGCATCCGTCGGCGACCAGGTCGCCGTCCTCGGGGATGTGGTCGAAGACCTCCTGGCGGAGCACGAAGTAGCCGCCGTTCTCCCACAGCGGCAGTTCGCTCACCGCGGTGATGCCCCCCACCAGGCCGTCCTCGCCCAGGTCCACGCAGTGGAACGAGGACTGCGGCGGCACCACCATCATCGACGCACCGGCGTCGCGCCGGGCGAACGCGTCGATCATCGCCGGCAGCGGGGCGTCGGTGAGCACGTCGGCGTAGTTGGCGAGGAACATCTCGTCGCCGTCCAGGTGGTGGCGCACCCGGCGCAGCCGCTCCCCGATCGGCGACGCGATGCCGGTCTGCGCGAACGTGATCGTCCAGGAGGCGATGTCGGTGGACAGCAGCTCGGTCCGCCCGCCCCGCAGCACGAAGTCGTTGGAGGTCGTCTCCTCGTAGTTGAGGAAGAAGTCCTTGATGTGGTGGGCCCCGTAGCCGAGGCACAGGATGAACTCGGTGTGCCCGAAGTACGCGTAGTAGCGCATCACGTGCCAGATCAGCGGCCGCGGTCCGACCATCGCCATCGGCTTGGGCACGTCGTCGGAGGTTCCGCTGCGCATCCGCAGTCCGTAACCGCCGCAGAACAGGACGACCTTCACGGCTTGACCTCGACAATGCTGAGTTCCGGAACGGGGAAGACCAGCCGGCCGCCCCAGGCGTGCACGAAGGACAGCTGTTCGACCAGCTCGTCCCGCAGGTTCCACGGGAGGACGAGGACGTAGTCCGGCCGGTCGGCGGCGATCTGCTCGGGCGGCAGGACCGGGATGCGGGTGCCCGGGGTGAACCTGCCGTGCTTGTAGGGGTTCCGGTCGACCGTGTACGGGAGCAGGTCGGGCCGGATGCCGCAGTGGTTGAGCAGGGTGTTGCCCTTGCCCGGGGCGCCGTAGCCGACGACCGTCTCGCCGCGCTCGGCCGCCTCGACGAGGAAGCGCAGGAGGTCCCGGCGCACCTTCGCCACCCGGGCGGAGAACTCGGTGTACCCGGACAGCTCCTGCAGCCCGGCGGCCTTCTCCCGGTCCAGCACGTCGGCCACCCGCCGGGTCGGCTCGCCGGCCACCCCGGCCGGCCGGGCCCACAGCCGGACGGAGCCGCCGTGCGTGGGCAGCAGTTCGACGTCCACGAGCGCGAGTCCGCCGCTCTCCAGCGCCCGGGCCGCGGACGCGACCGTGTAGTACTGGAAGTGCTCGTGGTAGATCGTGTCGTACTGGTTCTCCTCGATCAGGGTCAGCAGGTGCTGCACCTCGATGGAGACCCAGCCGTCGTCGGAGACCAGGGCGCGCAGCCCCCGGGTGAATCCGACCACGTCGGGGATGTGCGCGTACACGTTGTTGGCGACGACCAGGTCCGCCGGGCCGTGCTCGGCGCGGACGGCCGCGCCGGTGGCCGGGTCCAGGAACTCCGTGAGCGTGGGAACGCCCGCTTCCCGCGCCGCGGCGCCGACGTTCACCGACGGTTCGATGCCGAGGCAGCGGATGCCCCGGTCCACCACGTGCCGGAGCAGGTACCCGTCGTTGCTCGCGACCTCGACCACGAAGGAGTCGGGGCCGAGACCCAGCCGCGGGACGGCCCCGGCGACGAAGGTGCGCGCGTGCTCCACCCAGGAGGTCGAGTACGAGGAGAAGTACGCGTACTGCGTGAAGGTCTCCTCCGGCGTGATCAGCGGAGGGATCTGCGCGAGCCAGCAGTCGGTGCAGACCCGCAGGTGCAGTGGGTACGTCGGTTCCGGCCGGTCCAGTTCGTCCGCGGCGAGGAAGCTCTCGCACGGCGGGGTCGCCCCCAGGTCGACGACGCTCGCCAGCGCCGTCGAGCCGCAGAGTCGGCATCGTGTCATCTACTGCCCCCATTCCCGCCCGCGCGGGGTGCCCCGCCGCGAGCCAGCGTTTCCGTTCCCCACCGGCGGCGCGCCGTCCGCGCCGCCGGACCGCCCCGCGACGGCGGTGCGGTACTCCTCCACCAGGCGCTCCAGCCCGACGGCCGGACTGAAGGCCCGGTCGTAACGGTGCCGGGCCGTGCGGCCCATCTCCCGGTTGCCGGCCGGATCGGCCGTGATCCGGCGAAGGCAGGACGCGAGCGAGGCCGCGTCGCCCGGCCGGTGCAGCAGCCCGGTCACCCCGTCCTGCACGAGCTCGACGAAGGCGCCGTGACCGGCGGCGACGGCCGGGACCCCGGCCGCCATCGCCTCCACGACCACCAGGCCGAACGCCTCCAGCCACGTCGAGGGGGCCACCACGGCGACCGACCGGGCGACGGCCTGCCGGCACCCGTCCCGGTCGTACAGGCCGACGTACAGCACGTCGTCCCGGCCCGCCGCCCAGGCGGTCACCTCCCGCTCCAGCGGACCCGCGCCGGCGACCACGAGCGGTACGCCCACCCCGCCGCCCGCGGCGATCTCGTCCCACGCGGCCATCAGCAGCCGCACGCCCTTGGCCTCCGCGAGTCGGCCGAGGTAGAGCAGGTGCTCGCCGTCGCCCCTTCGGCAGGCGCCCGGGTCGGGCACGAAGTTGTGCTTCACCGCCAGCCGTTCGGCCGGCAGGCCGGCCCGCGACAGGACGTCGCGCTGCGCCGCGGAGATGCAGAGGAACCGCTCCACGCCGGACCACCAGCGCCGCCGGTTGACCGCCAGGCTGACCGCGAGCGGCACCGTCGCCAGCCGGGAGTTCCGGTAGCAGCCGTGTCGGACGGCAGGCAGCGGCGTGGCCCCGACGCACTCGGTGCACGGCCGGCCGTTCCGCTGTAGCGTGCCCGGCGGGCAGATCTGGGTGTAGTTGTGCAGCGTGGCGACGGCGGGCACGCCGGTGTCGGCGCAGGCGGCCAGCACCGCGGGCGACAGGAGCGGGAAGACGTTGTGGACGTGCACCACGTCCGGCCGGTCGGCGCGGAGTCTGGCGGCGAGCTCCGCGCGGACCGCCGGGTTCCACGGCACCAGCAGCGGCACCGCCACCTTGCCCGGCAGGGACCGGGTGGCGATGTCGTCGCTGCGTCGTTCGAACACTTCGACCCGGTGACCGGCCTCGCGCAGCAGCTCCACCTCCTGGTCGACGACCTTGTTCTCCCCGCTCGGCTGCGCCGAGGCGTAGCGGTTGTGCACCACGAGGACGTGCATGTCAGGTGAGCTCCGTTCGTCGGGCCCGGGGCGCGGTGCGCTGCCGGGGGACGGCAGGCGTCAACAGGGCGGCGGGCACGGCCGGCGCCGCCAGCAGCGAGACGGCCACGGTCAGGTGCAGCAGGTAGGGCGAGGCGTCGCCCAGCCCGGCCTCGGTGTACGAGGCGATCGCGCAGTAGCTGATCAGGAAGATCGCGGCGGCCCGCTCCGGCGACGGCGGCCGCAGCAGCGCCGCGCCACCCAGCACGACGAAGACCGCCGCCACCACGGCGACCCCGGCCAGGCCCTGTTCGTTGTAGACGGCCAGCCAGCTGTTGTCGATCGGCAGCCCGCCGAAGGACTTGTCGCCCAGCCCCATCCCGAACACCTGCTCCGCGGTCGTCCGGGGTGCCGCCAGCAGGGCGTCCCAGACCTTGGCCCGGCCGGTCAGGTTGGAGAAGTTCTCCTGGCTCTGACCGCGCAGGAACCAGGCCTGGAGCAGCGAGCTCAGGCCCACCCCGACCACGGTGGCCAGCAGCACCGCCCAGCCGAAGAACCGGCGGGCGGCGGCGCTGGTCATGACGAGCGAGCCGATCGCCAGCGCCAGGCCGATGATCAGGCCGAGGGTGGCCGTCCGGGTGTGGGTCAGCGCGAGCAGGACGAGCGAGGGCACGATGATCGTCGCCGCGCTCGCCCCGCTGGTCCGGCGGTCCAGCAGGAGCAGCACGGTGAGCCCGATGATCACCGCGGCGTACTGTCCGATCTGCGGCGGGGTGAGCGGCCACAGCGCGCCGACCAGCCGTCCGCCGTAGAGGTCGGGCATGGCCGCGCCCGGTGAGGCGACCAGTCCGGCGGCCACCGACAGGAGTACCGCGAAGTACATCCGGATGTGGAACCGGACGAACGTCGGGCTGCCGTCCCACCAGCGGCTGAGCAGCCACAGCGTGCTGACGAAGAGCGTCAGCCGGAAGCAGCGGAACAGCGCGCCGAACCCGGACTCCAGGTTCGCGCTGGAGATCACGCTCAGCACCAGCAGCAGGGTGAGCAGGAACAGGAAGGCGCCTGCCCGGATGCGCAACCGGAGGTTGAGGACGAGCGCCAGCGCGAACGCGGTGGCCAGTGCGCCCATGGTGGCCATCTGGATGAGGGAGCGGGGGAGCGGGACGATGGTCCGCGCCCCGGCGGAGCCGAGCGTGTTGAGGATCAGCAGCCCCCAGATCAGCTCGAGGGTCTTCGGTGGGCCGGCGGGGCGCGGTGCGGCGCCGGGCCGTGTGCCCGCGGTGCCCGGTCCGTGCGGCGTCCCGTCGCGCGTACGGTCCCGTCCCATCTCAACCACCGGTCCGCGGCCGGAGGGTGCTGCCCGCGTCCTGCCGGTACGGCGCGCCCTGCCACTGCCCGAAGTCGAGCGTCCGGCTGGGGTCGTGGGCGACGAAGCTCCACGGTCCGACATAGGTGTTGTCGTGCCAGCGGTTCTGCTGCTTGCCGGTGATGGCCTCGGCCACCGGTTCGCCCTTGTACGGCGACCAGTCCGGGTAGGTGCCGTAGTTCGCCAGCACCGCCATCCGGCCGCACTTCGTCGTGCAGCCGACGACGGAGGGGTTCAGCGTGAAGCGGTTGTCGTGGACGTCCACCCGCTGGGTCTTCCACCGGCAGTCGTCGTAGAGCGGTGCGGTGGCGATCGCCGGCTGGGCACAGCGGCCGGTGTTCTTCACCAGCAGCGTGCAGTCACCGGACGAGGTGTTGGCCGGGCTGTTGCAGAACCGGTCGGCGTTCTCCCACAGGGTGATCCCGGACCAGTTGTCCTCCAGCACGTTCCGATCGATCTCGATCTTGTCGGTGCGGGCCGGGATCCGTGGTTCGCCGCCGGACTCGGACAGGTAGACGGTCGGATAGGGGAAGGTGTCGCCGCGGTCGGCGGACCTGCGGCCCTCGACCCAGTTGTTGTGCCGGATCGTGTTGTTCCGGACGACCGCGTTGTAGCTGGCCTCGTACACCAGCGCGGCACCGTCGTTGGCCTCCAGCACGTTGTCCTCGATGCGGAAGTCGTTGTTGTTGGTGTCCGCCCACAAGCCGGCTCCGCGGTTGTCGTGCACCCAGTTGCCGCGGACGTCGGCGCCGTCGACGGCCCAGAACTTGATGCCTCCGGTGCAGCCGCAGCCCGGCTGCCGCCGCTCCCAGTCGTCGGTGTTGTTGCCCACGACCTCGTTGCCCTCGACCAGCAGGCCCTTGATGGGGCCGCCGGACTTGTACGCGTTCATTCCGTACTGTCCGTTGTCGCGCAGGCAGCTGGCGCGGACCTGCTGGTGGGCACCGGCCATCAGCCCGGCGCCGGAGTTGTGCTGGATCGTCGCGTGCTCGATCACCCACCCGTCGGCCATGTCGTGGTTGACCACGCCCTCGTCGTGCGGGGCGACGAAACCCTGCACGGTCAGGTAGCGGACGGTCACGCCTGGGGCGGTACCGCTGAACGCGTAGTTGTTGGTCCTCCGGCCGTCGAGCACCGCGCCCGGCGCGCCGAGATAGGTGTCCCCCTCCTTGGTCACGACCTGGGCGTAGCGGTCCGGTTCGAGCGTGTGCGTGCCCGGGAGCAGCCAGAACGTGGTGTGCGGGGGGTTGCTCCTGGTCTTCGCGGCCAGATCACCGACCACCGCGGGGTCGACCGTCACCGCACCCGCCGGCGCGCTCGTCGGCCCGGCCGCGGGCTCGGCGCACACCCGGGCCACGGCCACGGCCACGGGCCCGGACGCCGTGGCGGTCGCCTTCGCCGGGGCGTCCGGCGTGCTCGTGCAGCCGGTCGCCACCAGCAGGGCCAGCGTCAGCATCAGCACCGGCGCCGCCGACGCCCCCCGGCGCCACCTCGTGATCCCCACCCGCCCCCCTAGCCGCGGAACCCGAGTACGGTGGTGAACCCCCGCGTGCCGTCGGCGAAGCCGGTGCCGACCAGCGTGGTCGCCGGTTCCTTGCGGCCGAAGCCGGCGGAGTACCAGCCCAGCGGCGGGTCGGTCTCGCCGCGGTGAGCCGACCAGGACAGCTCCCCGGGCAGGTCGAGCACCGCGGAGCGGTCCTCGCCGTCCCGGGTCCAGGTCAGCACCGCCCGGTGCCCCGTCAGGTCCGCGGTGACCGCCGGGCCGAGGTGGAACACCAGGCGCACGGCCCGGCGCGGTCCGCGCACCTCGTCGACGATCCGCAGCTCCCGGGTCGCGGCGGTCAGCTCCACCCGGCGGCGGTGCACCACGGGCCGGTAGCCGTCGTGCTCGGCACTCCAGCGGGCCACGCCCTCGTCGGAGGTCTCCGCGACCAGGACGCGGCTGCGGGCGTGCCGGGTCCACAGGAACGGGCCGCCGGAGACGGACTGGTCACCGCCGTCCACCTGCAGGGTGTTGTGGCCCAGGGTCGACCGGAAGTACCGCCGCCACTCGGGCTGCCCGTGGTAGCAGAACGTCCCCGGGTCGGCGAGCACGTCGACCCCGTCGTGCCGGACCTCGACGGACAGCGCGTCCGCGTGGGCGTGCGCGGCGATGGACAGGAACCCGTGCGGACCGCCGTCGCAGCGGCACCAGATCTCCCCGGGACCGCGCAGGACGGTCATGCCCGCGTCGGCGAAGTGGGCCGGCCGGTCGGCCGGGCGGGCCACGCTGCATTCGTCGGCGTCGGCGTCGGCGTCGGCGCCGGCGTTCCGCGCGTACGGCCGGACGAGCGCGGCCAGCAGCGTGCTGCGCACATCGGTGCCGGTCACCGACGGCCACCAGGCGAGCCGGCCGAACACGGCGTCCCCGGTGGCCAGCAGCGAGCCCCAGCGGTCGGTGCCCGCGCCGTCCAGGACCAGACCGTGCCCGTCGTCCGCGTCACCCTGGCGCGGGGGCCGCAACCGGTTGTCCACGACGGCCGCGAGCGCGTCGGTCATCCGCAGCAGGACGAGCCGGACGGACCCGGGGACCGGCACGGCCGCGGCGTCCGCCTCGGCCACCGCGGCCAGGCCGAGCTCCAGAACGAGCCCGTGGTACTCGGTGGCCAGCTCGCGGTTGAGGCCGGAGGGGAAGGTGTTGGCGCGCAGGTGCCGCTCCAGCGACCGCAGCGCGGCGGACCGCCAACGCGTCGAGGAGGGGAACCACCCGAACGCGCAGGCCGCGGCGAACTGCCCGGCGGTCTCGGCGACGACGTGGTTGTTCGCCGACGACCCCCGGCTGGGGAAGGCGGCCAACCAGCGCTGGTGGTGCCAGATCTGCTGCAGCGCCACCGGGTTGTCCTCGAACAGCCCGGCCGCGCCCGGCCAGCCGTCGAGCAGCCGGCGCACCCACACCCAGGACAGCAACCGGATGCCCAGCTCGATGCCGCTGATCCAGTGCACGCCGCGCAGCGGCGGGTTGGCCGCCCACCACGACCGCAGGTGATCGGCCACGCGTTCGGCGTACCGCTCGTTCCCGGTGACCGCGTAGGCGGCGGCGAGCACGGTCAGGTACTGGTGCCGGGACGGTTCCCAGATCTGCTTGATGTCCCCGACCGCCTCCTCGCTCCGGTACGGCACGTCGAAGGCGTAGCAGGACGGCGCCCGCCGCCCGGTCCTCGGGTCGCGCCACCAGTCGGGGGCGGCCATGTCGTCCCGGCCCTCCCCGAAGTACTCCGCGTACCCGTCCATCAACCGGTCCGCCTCGGCGACGAGGCGCTTCGCGGCGTCCGGTGGCACCGCGGCGATGGCCCCGACGGGCAGCACGGCGGTGAACCGGGCGCCCGTCACGGGCGGGCAGTCCGGCGGCGCCGACCGCCACCGCCGCCTGCGCACCGCGTCGCCCACCCGGCCGCCGACCTCCTGCGGTCCCATCCGGGACAGCCGCCGCAGGTACCAGCCCGCGCTCATGGTCATCGCGGCCTCGCCAGGGTCACCGGCGCGCCGCCGACCAGGCCGGTCTGCACGGCGAGGGTGGCCGCCGTGGTGGCGACCAGCGACTCCAGCGGCACCGGCATCGGCCCGCCGGTCCGCACGGCCTTGACGAACGCGGCCAGCTCGGCGGCCTGGCCCTTGTCCCGGGCCTTCGGCAGCCGCGAGCTGACCCACCGCCTGCGGCCGGCCGTGCTCTCGAAATGCACCGAGGCGCGGACGAAGTCGTCGAGCTTCAGCACCTTGCCGTCCGCGACGAGGTCCAGCGTCTCCTTGGGGAAGCCGGACGCGCCGGTGGTCACGTAGCTGAGGGTGGCGGTGGAGCCGTCCGGGTAGCGCAGCACGACCTGGAGGTCCTCGTTGCCGGCCGGGGCGACCGCGTACACCGAGACCGGGTCCGCGTCCAGCAGCCAGCTCGCCGTGTCGACGAAGTGCCCGCCCTCGCCGACGAACCGCGAGCCCTCGGAGTCCTGCCGGAGGTACCAGCTGCCGTGCTGCAGCCGGCCCGCGTTGACCAGGTAGCGCAGGCTCGCCGGACCGGTCCGGGCGCCGAACCGGCTCCTGGCCTCGCGCAGCAGCGGTGCGAACCGGCGGTTGAAGCCCACCTGCAACCGGTCGTTGCCGGACTCCTCCACCGCCGCGAGCACGCCGGCCAGCTCGTCCTCGGTGAGGGCCAGCGGCTTCTCCACGAACACCGTCTTGCCGGCGAGCAGCGCCCTGCGGGTCAGCTCGGCGTGCGAGCTGTGCCGGGTGACCACGAACACCGCGTCGACGGAAGGGTCCCCGAGCACGGCGTCGAGATCGGTGGTCGCGTGGGCGAAGCCGAACTTCCGCTGCGCGTTGGCCGCGGACAGCGCCGTCGTGGTGACGACCGTGGACAGCACGACGCCGTCGCGCTGTTCCAGGTGCGGCAGCAGCATCGACGTCGCGTAGTTCCCCGCGCCGACGAACGCCAGCCGCACCGGCGTTCCGGAGGCCCGGACCGGGGCGGGCGCAGGTCCGCCGCGCCGCACCGCGGGCACCGCCACCGCCGGGGCCTGCGCCGTCCCGTCGCCCGGGGCGTCGGGGTAGCGGAACAGCACCGCCACGGCCTTCAACTCGCCGTCCTCCAGGCGCCGGTACGTCTCGACGGCGTCGTCGAAGTCGGCGACGCGGGAGATCAGCGGTTCCACGTCGACGCGGCCGCGGGCCACGAGGTCGAGGAAGCACGCCAGGTTGCGGCGCTCCGTCCAGCGCACGTAGCCGATCGGGTAGTCCCGCCCCTCCAGCTCGTACTCCGGGTCGTAGCGCCCGGGGCCGTACGAGCGGGAGAACCGGACGTCGAGCTCCTTCTCGTAGTACGCGTTCCACGGCAGGTCGAGGCGGCACTTGCCGATGTCGACGACCCGGCCCCGGTCCCGGCTCAACCGGGCGGCCAGCTCGACGGGCTGGTTGCTGCCGCCGCCGGCGGCCAGGTACACCTGGTCCACACCGTGACTGCCGGTGAGCTCGGCGACGGCGGCCTCCACGACCGCGGACCCGGGATCGCCGGCGGCCGCGGCCCCCAGGCGCTCGGCGAGCTCGCAGCGCACCGGGTCGGGGTCGGCCCCGACGACGCGGACCCCCGCGGCGGCGAGGAGTTGCACCACCAGCTGGCCGATCAGCCCGAGGCCGACGACCAGCGCCACCTCGCCGAGCTGCGGTTCGCCCTGCCGCACGCCCTGCAGGGCGATCGAGCCGACGGTGCCGAAGGCCGCGTGCCGCGGCGCCAGGCCGTCCGGAACCGGCGTGTAGAGGTTCCTCGGCACCCAGTTCAGCTCGGCGTGCAGCGCGTGCTCGTTGCCGGCGCAGGCCACCAGGTCGCCGACCTTCACGTCGTCGATCCCGGCACCGACCCGTTCGACCACCCCGCACAGGGAGTAGCCCAGCGGCGTGTAGGAGTCCAGCTTGCCCATCACCTTGCGGTAGGTGGCGGGCAGCCCGTTGGTGGCCACGCTCTGCATGACCTTGGCCACCTGGTCCGGACGGGAACGGGCCTTGCCCAGCATCGACATGCCGGCCTCGGACACCTTCATGAGCTCGGTTCCGGTGGATATCAGCGAGAAGACGCTGCGGACCAGCACACCGCCGGGCTTGCACCCCGGCACCGGCACGTCGAGCACCGCCAGCTCGCCGCTCTTGTAGTTCTGCACGACCTGCTTCACCGGAAGTCCCCTCGTTTCTCTGCCGTCAAGTGAGCGCTACGCCGTCAACCGGGTGCTGTGGCCGGAGCCGGAGGTCGCGCCGCGGTACCAGTACTCCAGGGTCAGCACGTGCCACAGGTGCTTGGAGTAGTCCTGCTGCCCGGCGGCGTCCTCGGCGACCATGCGCGCGAGCGCGTCGCGGCGCAGGAGCCCGGAGCCGACGAGCACGCCGTCGTTCACCACCTCGCGCACCAGCGGCGCCAGGTCCCGGCTCATCCACGCCCGCAGGGGGGCGCTGAACAGGCCCTTGGGCCGGTACACGATCTCCCGGGGCAGGACCGAGGCGGCCGCCTCCTTGAGGACGGCCTTCCCCTGCCGTCCGACGATCTTGCGGTCGCCCGGCACGGCGAACGCCGCCCTGACGACCTCGACGTCCACGTACGGCACCCGCACCTCGGTGGACGCGGCCATGCTGGAGCGGTCCGTGTACGCGAGGTTCAGGCCCGGCAGGAACATCCGGGCGTCACCCAGGCACATCCGGTTGACGAAGTCGTCGAGCTCGTTGTCCTGGTAGGTGTCCGCGTGCTCGGTCAGCACGTCCTCGACGGTCCCGGCCAGGTCCGGGTCGACCAGGGCGAGCAGTTCGTCCCGGTCGTACATGGTGTAGCTGCGCCGGAACGCGGTCTCCTCCGGCAGCTCGGCGAAGGAGAGGAACCTCTTCGCGAACCGCACCGACCGGAACCCCCGGTGCGCCGTGGCGACCGGCAGCCGGTCCACGACCGCGGACAGGCCGCGTCGCAGGGGCCGCGGGACGCGCTGGTAGCGCAGCGCGAGCCGGTTGGCGAGGTGCTTGCGGTAGCCGGCGAACAGTTCGTCGGCGCCCATCCCCGAGAGCATCACCTTGACCCCGGCCTCCCGGGCGGCCGAGCAGATCAGGAAGGTGTTGATCGCGGCGGGGTCGCCGATCGGCTCGTCCAGGTGGTACGTCATCCGCGGCAGCAGGTCGAGCACGTCCGGAGCGATCTCGATCTCGTGCAGGTCGACGCCGAACCGCTCGGCCACCTGCCGGGCGTAGCGGAGGTCGTCCGGCATCGCCTCGAACCTGGCGTCCTCGGCGCGGAACCCGATCGTGTAGGCGGAGATCCCGGGCCGCTCGCGGGCCGCGAGCGCGGTCAGGTAGCTGGAGTCCAGGCCGCCGGAGAGGAAGGTCGCCACGGGCACGTCCGAGAGCAGGTGACGCCTCGTCGACTCCTCGACGATCGCGGCGAGGTCCGGCAGCTCGCCGCCGAGAGCCCGCTCCCGGCCCTCGGCCGCGACGTCCCGCAGGTGCCAGAACCGGCCGCGGTCCACCCGGCCGTCGGGCCTGCACCGGAGCCAGCTCCCCGGCGGCAGCTTCTCCGCCCCGCGCAACGCGCACCGTGAGTCCGGCACCCAGTAGTACAGCAGTGAGGCCACCAGCGCGGCGGTGTCCACCTCCAGCGACCCGCCGGTGGCGGCGGCCAGTGCCTTGAGCTCGGAGGCGAACACCAGGCCCTCGCCGCGCCGGACCAGGAACAGCGGCTTGATCCCGAGCTGGTCGCGGGCGAGCACCAGCTCGCCGGTCCGCTCGTCGAAGACCCCGAACGCGAACATGCCGCGCAGCCGGGGCAGGCAGTCCGTGCCCCAGCGCCGCCAGGCCTCCAGCAGCACCTCGGTGTCGGACGTGCCGCGGAAGCGCACCCCGGTGGCCGCCAGTTCGGCACGCAGCTCGGGCGCGTTGTACAGCTCGCCGTTGTACGTCAGGACGAGGCCGTCCGAGGCCATCGGCTGGGCGCCCGTCCCGGAGAGGTCGACGATGGCCAGTCGCCGGTGCCCCAGGTGCACTTCGCCGTCACCGACGGGGTGGCCGTACCGACCCGCCCCGTCGGGACCGCGGTGCGCGAGGGTCTCGGTGAGCAGGTCGGTCACGACCTTCCCGTCCGGCCATCGGTACGTACCCGCGATGCCACACATGTCCTACCGCACCTCCTGGTCACTGTCCGGGACCCTTGCGGTCCGCATCGTCGTCGGTCCCGTCCGCCGGCGGCCCGTGCCGGTGTGCCGGGTCGGCCGCTCGTACCGGCCGCCCGTCGCGGTGAACGGCCCGTCCCACAGCGTGCCGTCGGTCCGGTCGCGCGGATCCGGGTCGATCAGCACCACACCGATCACCGGGATGTCCTGGTCCGCGAGCTGCCGCGCCACGGTGTGCAGCCACGCGGTGCTGCCGTGCCCCGCACGCACCACGAGCACGGTCCGGGTGCCGAGGTACCGGAGGTCGGTCCACGTCGTGCCGGGCGACACCGAGCCGACGCCGAGCCGGCGCTCCCGGCCCGCCCCGGTCGTCGCACCCCCGCCGCCGACCGCGGTCGGCTCTCCCGGCCGCGGTCCGCGCCGGGCGAACCGCGGGCCGGGCAGCTCGTCGACGAGGGCCACCGGCCCCTCTTCCCCCAGCGCCCCGGCGAGATCCCGGGCGATCGCGCCGGTGCTGCGCGCGCAGCCCAGTTCCAGCAGCGACACCGCCTCGGCGGAACCGCGCACGGTGCGGGCCAGGGTCGTGGTGAGCCTCGCCCGTGCCGCCCGGGTCCGTCGGCCCTGCCACCGTCCGGCCGGCCGGCGGGGCACCCGGTGCAGCTCCGCGATGACCGAGGCGCCGAGGTTCGCCGCGATGTCCCGGCGCAGCACGGGGCGGTCCGCCACCACCGTGGCGACCGCGGCCACCGCGAGTCCGAGGACGAGTCCGAGGACGAGCCCGATCGCGGCGTCGGTGGCGGCGGTCTTGGCCAGGGACTGCCGCACCGGGCGCGGGGCGTCCACGATCTGCGTGCCGGCGACGAGCCCGGGCGTGCCGACCCGCGCCTCCGCCGCGCGCTGGCCGAAGTCGGTGATCCGCGCGGTGAGTTCGGCCCGGCTGGCGAAGAGCGACTCCAGGCCCGCCGACGCCTTCGGCCCGCTCTGCTGCGAACCGTCGCCGATCGTCCGGTTGACCCGGGCGAGTTCCTCCTGCAGGCGGTCACGCTGGTCGAGCAGGGCCTTGGCCTGGGCGTCCGAGGCTTCCCGGACCCGTCGCACGTGGTCCGCGACGAACGCGTCGGCGAGCGCCTCGGCCCGGGCCACCGCCTCCCCCTCACTGCGACCCGTCGCGGTGATCTGCAGCACGTTGTTGGTCAGGCCGATGCCCCCGTAGTCCTTCATGAAGTCCTCCGGCTTCTCCGAGGACCCGAGGGACTGCAGGGCCCTGCCCGCGATCCCCGTGGTCTGCAGCAGGGCGACGTCGGTGCGGATCAGCGTTCCGGGATCGTTCGGCTGGTCCGCCTGGTGCGTGACCAGCACCTTGACCAGCGCGGTCGGCGGCGGCGGCCGCAGGACGGCCAGCGCAGCGCCGGCCAGCAGCCCGAGCAGCGCCAGCGCGCACCAGAAGCGGCGCCGCCTGCGCACTGCGACCACCAGCGCCTGCAGGTCCACCAGCGGCGCGGCGGCCGACGACTCCGATGTCGTACTCGTCGTCACCCCGCTGCTCTCCTCGTGTCGCCGGTTGCTGCGAGCACCGGCGTCGCGCCGTCCGGATCACGGTCGGTGGACCGTTCCGGACGGGCCCGGACCACGCCGGCGACGACGGTGCCGACGATCTCGTGCCCGGCGTCCGCACACGCCTCCGCGATGCCCGCGAGCTCCGCCGCCGTCCAGCTGCCCGCGCTGAGCACGACCAGCGCGCCGGCCTCGTCGTCGCGGTCCGGCACCAGCGGTCGGGACACCGAGACCGCCACCACCCGCAGCTCGGGGTATCCCCCGCTCGAAGAGCTCGGGGAAGGACCGCCCTCCGCCTCGGCGGCGAGCCGCCCGGCAGCCCGGCCGGCCGTCCCGTCCCCGTCCGGGACGATGACCAACAGCGGCCGGGGCGCCGGCAGTCGGTCCCGGAGGCGGTCGCAGACCCGCCGGAAGCGGAGCCGCCGCCCGGCCTCGTCGCCGGGAGCGTGCCGGGTCAGCAGGTCCCACCGGACGTCGGTGCCCAGCAGCCGGCGGACCAGGGCCCGCGGGCCACGGCCTTCCGGCCGGTGCGCGGACCGTTCACCGGGTACGTCGACGGTGCCGAGGAGCACCGAGCCCAGCGCGGCGGCGATCTCCGGTCCGGTGCGCAGCCGGCGGCTCATCCGTGCGGTGGCGAGATGGCCGACGACCCCGAGCGCGAGGAACAGCGCCGCCCCGCCGGCGACGAGCTGCGTCCTCGTCGGCGGTGCCTCCCCCGTCGGTCGGGCCGCCGGCCCCAGGACGACCAGGTTGACCGTCCTGGTGGCCGCCGGGTCGACCTGGTCCAGCTTCTTGACGGCGTCCTGCAGCGCGGTGCGCAGCTTCACGAGCTCCGTGCGGGTCTGCACGCTCTCCACGCTCTGCCCCGAACCGGCCGCGTCGGCCAGGTCGGTGATGCGGCGGCCGGCCTGCTCCACCAACTGCCGCAGTGCCTCGGGCTGCGCCGCTTCGGCGTCGGTGCCGTCGCCCGAGTAGCGCGCGGCGAACGTGACGAACTCCTGGGCCGCCTGGTCGGAGAGCTGTTGTGCGCGCGCCGGGGTGTCGGCCGTACCCGAGATCTTGATGATGTTCCCGTCCGCGGCCGTGGCGCTCACCCGGTCCCGAAGCCCGTTGCCGCCGGCCCCGGACCAGGGGAGCGCGGCGGCCACGCGGTCGAGCACCACCGAACTGGTCGCGATCTGCGTCTGGGTCGTCAACTCGCGCTCCTGCCACGCCCCCGGCAGCAGGACCGAGGCCGACGTCGTGTAGCGCGGCGGAAACAGCAGGGAACTGCCGTAGCCGACGAGCCCACCCACCACGGCGAGGACGGCGAGCAGCCGCCAGCGCCGACGGAAGATCCGACCGATCACGGCCAGGCGTATCGCTTCGTCGCTCAACGGCGCGGCCTCTTCCCGGCCGGGCCCGGGCCGCCCGCCGACACCGGCGGGAGGTCACCGCAGGCAGCGGCGTAAGCGGCGAGGAGCGAACGCTGGGAGTTCCGCCAGGCGAGCGGCCCGTTGATCCGCTCCTGGCCGACCTTGCCCATCAAGGCCCGCTTCTCCGGATCGTCCAGCAGCAGCGCGACGAGTTCGGCGAACCGGGCCTCGTCGTTGGCGGGCGCGTACACGGCGGCGTCACCGGCGGAGACCCGCGCCTCGCGGAGGTCGAAGGAGACGATCGGCCGGCCCATCACCATGTACTCCAGGACCTTGTTCATGGTCGACACGTCATTGAGCGGATTGCGCGGGTCGGGGGAGAGGCACACGTCCGCCGTGGACAGGTACCGCACCAGGTCGGCGTCCGGAACGCGCCCGGTGAACTCCACCTGCTCCGAGAGCCCGAGCCGCCGGGACAGCTCCACCATCGCGTCGAAGGTGTCCCCACCGCCGACGAACACCGCGTGCCAGTCGGTCCGGCCGAACCCGTCGCGGAGCTTCGCGAGGGCCCGCAGGGCGTAGTCGACGCCGTCCTGCGGCCCCATCACGCCGAGGTAGCACAGCAGATGGGGCTTGCCGCGCTTCAACCCGGGCTCGGGCGGTACCGGCCGGAACCGCCCGGTGTCGGGCGCGCTGCGCACCACGAAGACGTCGTCCGGGAGCCGGCCGCCACGGCGCAGTGCGACGTCCCGGTAGCTCTCGTTCGTGGCGAGCACGACGTCCGCGGCCCGGTAGGTCAGCCGTTCCAGCGCGCACACGCCGCGGTAGAGCAGGTCCTCACCGCGGTCGAACCGGGAGAGGTACAGCTCGGGCACCAGGTCGTGCTGGTCGAACACGAACCGGGCGCCGCGCCGCTTCAACCACAGGGCCGGCAGGAACAGCAGGTCGGGCGGGTTGCAGGCGTGGACCACGTCGACCGGGCCGACCCTGCGGGCCAGCCGGGCCGTGTGCCACAACGCCGATCCGTACTCCCGCAGGTAGCCGGCCGGCCCCCCGGTGGCCGCGCGCAACGGGTACCGGTGGATCCGCACCCCGTCGATCACCGCCTCCGGTTCCGTGTCCCGCTTGCTGCCCCGCGGGCAGATGACGTCCACCGTCCAGCCCGCGTCCCGGAGCGTCGTGCACTCCTGCCACACCCGCCGGTCGAACGGCACCGACAGGTTCTCCACGAGGATCAGCGCGCGACGGCCCCGCCCGTCGCCGCCCGTTGCGTCACCAGGCAAGGCCCGCGTACCCCGGCTCGGTCCGGCGCGCCTCGGCGTCGGGAAGGCGGACGAGGTCGACGATCATCGGGCTGCCGCCGTGGGGCAACGCCGACAGCACGGCCGGGTCGCTGGTCCCGACCACGCACACCTCGGCATGGTCGAGCACCTCGTCGACGGACTCCGCGAGCAGCTGCGCGAGGTGCGGCAGCCGGGTCTCGATGTACTCGCGGTTCGCGCCGAGCAGCCGGGAGACGCTCACGTTGGGGTCGTGGATCCGCAGGTCGTAGCCCCTGCCGAAGAGCCTCTCCGCCAGCTCGACGAGGGGGCTCTCGCGGAGGTCGTCGGTGCCGGGCTTGAAGGACAGGCCGAACAGGCCCACCCGGCGCCTGCCGGTGCGCTCGACCAACTCCACCGCGCGCTGCAGGTGTTCGGAGTTGGAGGGCAGCACATGGGAGAGGATGGGCACCGAGACGTTGGCCCGCCGCGCCGCGTGGACCAGGCCGCGCAGGTCCTTGGGCAGGCAGGAGCCGCCGAAGGCGAAGCCGGGCCGCAGGTAGGCGGGGCTGATGTTCAGCTTGCGGTCGGCCAGGAACACGTCGATCACCTGGTGCGAGTCCACCCCGAGCGCCCGGCACACCGCGCCCAGCTCGTTGGCGAAGCCGATCTTGAGCCCGTGGAAGGCGTTGTCCGCGTACTTGATCGCCTCGGCCGTCGGGACCGGCACCCGGAACACCTCGCCGGGCAGTCCGTCGTACAGCGCCGCGACGACGTCGCCGCTCGCCGGGTCGAGCTCGCCGATGACGGTCTTGGGCGGGTCGAAGAAGTCCCGCACGCTCGTGCCCTCGCGCAGGAACTCCGGGTTGACCGCGACCCCGAAGTCCACCCCGGCGGTGCCGCCGACGTACTTCTCCAGGATCGGCACCAGCAGGTTCAGGCAGGTGCCGGGGAGCATGGTGCTGCGGAACACGACGGTCTGCCGCCCGCCCCGCTCGGCCACCGCGGCACCGATCTGCTCGGTGACCCGCTCCAGGTAGGTGGTGCACAGGCTGCCGTCGGGCTCCGACGGCGTGCCGACGCAGACCAGCGACACCTCACTGCCCATGATCGCCTCGCGGACGTCGCCGGTGGCGCGCAGCGCTCCGGCCCGCACGACCTCGGCGATCAGCTCGCCGATCCGCTCCTCGACCACCGGGGCCCTGCCCTCGTTGACCAGGTCGACCTTCACCTGGTTCACGTCCACCCCGATGACCTCGTGACCCATCCTGGCCAGGCACGCGGCCGACACGCAGCCCACGTAGCCGAGCCCCAGGACGCTGACCCTCATGACCCGTTCCTCCCCTCGGGCAGGCCTCGTGGGCCGGCCGGCCGCGCGCCGATCGAACGACGCCCCCCACGCATCAGTAGGCCCCCTGCCCCTGAAGCACCGCACGCAGCGTCTTCCACAAGATCACCGTGTCCAGGGCGAGCGACCAGTCCTCCACGTACCGCAGGTCCAGCCGGACCGCCTCCTCCCACGGCAGGTCGCTGCGTCCGCTGATCTGCCACAGGCCCGTGAGCCCGGGCTTGACGAGCAGTCGCCGCCGGATGTCCGGGCCGTACGCGGCGGACTCCTCCGGCAGCGGAGGCCGCGGACCGACGAGCGACATCGAGCCGGTGAGCACGTTGAGGAGCTGCGGGAGCTCGTCGATCGAGTACCGGCGAAGCACTCCTCCCACCCGGGTCACCCGTGGATCCCGGCGGAGCTTGAACAGCAGGCCGGCGCCCTCGTTGCGGTCGGCCAGCTCGGCACGTGCCCGGTCGGCCCCGGCGACCATGGTGCGGAACTTGACCAGGGTGAACTGGCGGCCGTCCTTGCCGACCCTGTGCTGCCGGTAGAAGGCCCCGCCCCGACTGTCCATCAGCACGAGCAGCCCGACGACCACCATCAGCGGCGCGAACAGGACCAGCAGGACTGCGGCACCCAGTCGGTCGACGACCTCCTTGACCGCCCGGCGGCCCCCGGTGAAGGTCGGCATGCTGACGCGCAGCATCGGGATCCCGAGCACCGCGTCGACGTGCAGCCGCGGGCCGGCCACCTCCATGAGCACGGGGGCCACGACCATCTCGGCATCGCCGCCTTCGAGGTTCCAGGCCAGGCGCTGCAGCCGGTCCGGTGTCCAGTACGGGTCCGGTGTGACCGCGACGACGCGGTAGCCGTCGCGGCGGACGTGGTTGGCGACGTCCTCCAGACGGCCGACGACCGGCACCCCGTCCAGCCGGTCACGGTCGTACCCGAGACCGTGCGGTGTGCACACCGCCTCGACCCGCCAGCCGATGTGCGGGAACTTGCGGGTCCGGGCGATCAGGTCGCGCACGGCGGCCGGGCTCCCGGCGGCGAGCACCGGGCGCAGGCACCGGCCCTCGTTCCGCTGCTTGTGCAGCCACAGGCGCAGCAGATACCGCTCGGTCATGGTGACGAGCGTGATCGCCGGGATCGCGACGAAGATCCAGAGCTTGATGTTGTGCGAGGTGAGGGCGATCCCGCCGAGCGCCAGTACGACGGCCGCCGTGAACAGCGAGCGTCCGAGCCGACGGAATTCCTCGGCGCCCTGACCGAGCACGGCCGCAGCCCACGACCGGGTCGTGGCGAGCGCTCCCAGCACCAACAGCTCGGTGCCGAAGGCGAGAATTCCCCATTTCTCGTGCCAGTTGGCCGCGTCCCGAACCCCGAAGAAGCGGCCTATCGCCGCCACCACGAAGGCGGTGGCCACGATATCGCTGATGATGACAGCGCGGCGGTACCGCTGCTCCCAGTCACTTTCGGGCCGGCTGATCCTCCCGTTCATCCGACGTCCCCGCGCCGGTGGAAACGGACTGACCAATTCTCCTTCCCCCTGCTTTACGGCCCCTTCCAGGTCGGCAGTGGGTTCGACGTGTTCGCTCCACACGGTTCCTCCCCCCGGGAGGCTCGCGCCTCCCGCACTGTTCCTCCCCTCGGGAGGCCCCCGCCTCCCGTGCCGTGCTGCTCTCACCTCTCGATAGGCCCCACCCC
Source organism: Kitasatospora sp. NPDC085895 (assembly GCF_040702125.1). Lineage (NCBI taxonomy): Bacteria > Bacillati > Actinomycetota > Actinomycetes > Kitasatosporales > Streptomycetaceae > Kitasatospora > Kitasatospora sp. NPDC085895. The sequence goes on from NZ_JBFBJY010000025.1 coordinate 96,198, forward strand.
CTCTCGCGCATGGCAAACCGGCGACCGCAGTACTACGTGAACATCCCACCCGGACGCCGGCGGACTCGTACGTCCCGCCGGAGTCCCGAGGTGCACGGGAAACCGCCGACGCCGGACCAATGGATCATTAGTGCGCATCGCGTCCAAATGTGCGAAGCGACAATCAATCTAGAGCATCGAGGACGCCCGGCGGGGGCGATGTGTGAAACGCGTGCTCGATATTTGAACTTGATCTACGGAACAGTTACTGCGTGCGTTTCTTGGGAAATAGGGCGTGCATTGTGACGTGTGATGCGGGAGTCAAGCCTCGATCGTTCACGCGCGCGCGCCGGCATGAGGGGTTCGGCTGGGCTGTCCGGTTCCTGATGATTCGTCCTGCGGTGTGATGCTCGCTGGTCAG
>NZ_JBFBJY010000026.1:0-96246 GCF_040702125.1 Kitasatospora sp. NPDC085895
GACGGGCCCTGGACACTGGCCCGAAGTTCAGCCGCTCGGCACCTCCTTCATGCAGCTGCACTCACTTCTCTGGAGCGACCTCGTGTCGCACGGTTGGCCCGGTAGTTGATCCGGTGCGGCGGCAGGGTGTGCCCGCGGCCGTGCCGCGGCAGGAAGGCGACGCTGCGGCCCGCCACCTCGCCGAGGAAGACCGAGTCGCTCGGCGGACCGTACGGGGTCTGCACGGTGACCTCGGTGACGTCGTCGAGCAGCGCGTACAGGCCGGAGCCGCCGATCACGCCGATCTCGGCCCGGACGGGGGCGCCCGTGGCGGGCGGGATCGAGGGGGCGTCAGGCATGGCCTCTCCTTCGGGGGTGACGGTCTCTCGTCGGACGGCTGCCGGCCAAGAGCGCGGCCGGCCGGCGTCCCCAACCCTACGAGCCGCGGGGCCGCCCCGACGGGACGGACGCCGAACGGTCCACGGACGGCGCACCCGCCGGCCCCGGCGGCGGCCGGGCCGTCCTCCCGGCCGCTCCGCGGCGCCGCGTACAGTGACAGCCTCGGCTCTGAGCAGGAGTGACGGCGATGGACGGACAGGCGGCCCTGGGGGCACCCGGCCACCGGGCGCTGGTGTGGCGCGAGCGGCCCGAGGCACCCGCCGCCGCGGTGCTGGTGCTGCACGGCGGCCAGGAGGCGGGCCTGCACCGGCCCGGCCCGGTCAACCTGCCCGGGCTGCGGATGCGTCCCTTCGCCCGGGCCGTGGAGAAGGCCACCGCCGGCGCGGGGGTGGCGGTCGGCGTCGTCCGCTACCGCTGCCGCGGCTGGAACGGCGAGCGCGCCGACGCCGCCCGGGACACCCTCGCCGCCCTGGAGGAGCTCGCCGAGGAACTCGGCCCGGTACCGACCGTGCTGATAGGCCACTCGATGGGCGGCCGCGCCGCCCTGCGGGCCGGCGGGCACCCCTGTGTGACCGGCGTGGTCGCACTCGCCCCCTGGTGCCCCGAGGACGAGCCGTGCGAGCACCTGACCGGCCGCCGTCTGCTGATGCTGCACGGCGACCTGGACCGGGTCACCGCGCCGGACGCCACCCTGCGCTTCGCCGGCCGGGCGCGCGGCGCCGGTGCCCGGGCGGCCGGCTACCGGGTGGCGGGCAGCGGTCACACCCTGCTGCGCCGGGCCGGCGACTGGCACCGCGCCACCGCCGAACTCACCGCCGGCCTGCTGGGGTTGCGCGACCTCCCGCCGGACGTGGCGGCCGCCCTCGACCTGCCGGCCTCGGCCGACGGCGGACTCCTGCTCGCCCTCGCCCACCGCTGACCGTCCGCCGTCCGGGGTCCCGCACGGAAAGCGTTGTGCGGACCCTGGGCGCGGCCCTGCGGCGGCGCTACATTGTGCCGGCCGTCCCCTCGCACACCCGCGGAGCACGTCCCCACGGGCACGGGTGCGCCGGGGCGCGTGGGGCACGAGGGCACTTCCACGGGCCGGCGCGGCCGGGCACGGCACGTCCTGATGGCGCGGGACGCCCCGAACGGGGCGGAGGGGCGGCGGCGATGGGTTCTGCGGTCCGGACGGGAGCGGCCGGCGTGCTGGGCGGCAGGACCGCCGCGGCGGTGGCGGCCGGGGCCCTGGTGCTCACCGGCGCGGTCGGCGCCGGCGTGTGGTGGGCGAGGACGGAGCCGCAGCTGCGGGTGGTGCAGCGCAACGCGCAGGTGGCGCTGGAGGCCGGCGGGCAGCGGACGGCGGTGGCGGGGTGCGCCGCGAACGAGACGGCGCTCGGCGGCGGGTACGCCGTCGACGGCGCCGGGTACGCCACCACCAGCGAGTTCATCGGCAGCAGCGCCTGGCTGGCGGCCGCGTACAACCCGGGCAGCGCGCCGGTCACCCTCACCGTGTACGCGCTGTGCGTGAACGCGCCGGTGGAGTTCGCGCCGCGCGGCGGCTACACCCGGCGGGCGCTGGCCTTCCGGGACCGCGTGGACAAGGTGACCGCCGGTGCCGACGGCCGGATCCACGACCTGACCACGGACGGCCCCTGGGCCGGGCTGGCCGGCTCCGCGCTCGGCACGGACACCTGCGTCCCCGGATTCACCATGACCGGCATGGAGTTCCGGGCCGACCGGGCCGTCACCGGGCACGGCGCGGCCCCGCTGCCGCTGGAGAGGCTCGCCCCGCTCGACGGCTCCGGCACCGCCCCGTTCTCCTGGGTGGCCTCGGTCAATCCCGGGACCCGACTCGCGTCCCGCACCTACCCGTTGCAGAGCAGCGACAGTGCCGAACGCCGGACCAGGATCGAGGACCCGCAGCCGCCTCAGGCCAACTACGCGGTCGGCGTCCGGGCGATCTGTGCCAAGCTGAAGGACGTCTCCGTGGTGACCGCGCAGGCCGCCGTCGCGGCCGGCGGCACGGCCGAACTCACCGTCCGGTGCCCGAAGAAGACCTTCGCGGTGGGCGGCGGTTTCGGCTTCACCGTGGCCGCCGCGGGCGGCGGTGCCCGTCCGCAGCCGTACTTCGGCGACGGCCTGCTGTACGCCTCCGCGGACGGACCGCCGCCCGACAGCTCCGGACACGTCGTCCGGGAGTGGCACCTCGCCGGACGCAACGAGCAGACCGCCGGCACCCAGTTCCACAACTCGGTGTGGATCGAGCACCGCAGCCGCGAAGAGCTCACCGGCAACGGCTACTTCGACGCGCGGGCGCGCGGCGCGGACGACCAGGAGCTCCGCGGCGCCACCGTGCCGGCGAGCCAGCAGATCACGGCCGTCGCGGTCTGCGGCACGGTCGACGCCCCGCCCACCCGGCCGGGCCCGACGGTGACCGCGGCCACCCCGGCCGTGCCGCTGCCCTCCTGGGACGTCCCGACCGTCCCGGGCCCGCCGACCCCGGCGACGGCCGGGCCGAGCGGTTCGCCCGGCCCGGCCGCGTCCGCCGGCACGCCCACGGCCGGGCCCTCGGCCGGCGGCCCCTCCCGCACGCCCGGCACCACGCCGCGGCCGGGCGCGAGCACCGTCACCGCGCCCGCGCCGGGCGGCAGCGCCTCGGTCCGGCCGCAGCCCCCGGTGGTCGCCGTCACCGCACCGCAGCAGGGCGGGACGCTCCACCGGGGCTGCGAGGAGACGTTCACGGGCACGGCCCGCACCCGGCCGGGCGATCGGCCGATCACCGACCCGCAGCACACCCTCTGGCAGATCACCGGACCGGGCGGCCCGGTCACCCTCGGCACCGGCGGCTCCGGGCGCTTCACCGTCCCGCTGCTCGCCGACGGCGACTACACCCTCGACTTCGCGGCCACCGACCCGGACAGCGGTCTCGTCGCGCACGCCCGGACCACCGTCCGGATCGCCGGCTGCCTCCGCTGACCGCACGGCGCCCGGCCCCGGCGGCGCTCAGGCCGGGCCGGGGGCGTCCAGTGCGCGCAGCCGGTCGGCCAGGAAGTCGCGTTCGACGGTGTTCGCGGTGAGCACCAGCGCCTCCCGGTACGCCAGCCGCGCCTCGGCCGTGCGGCCCAGGCGTCGCAGGAAGTCGGCGCGGGCGGCGGCGAGGTAGCCGTAGCCGGCCAGTTGCGGTTCGGCGGCCAGGGCGTCGAGTGCGGCGAGCCCGGCGGCCGGGCCGGCGGCGAAGCCGACCGCGACGGCCCGGTTGAGGGCGACCACCGGCGACGGCCAGATCTGCACCAGCAGGTCGTAGAGCGCGACCACCTCGCGCCAGTCCGTCTCCTGCCAGCTCGGTGCCTCGGCGTGGACGGCCGCGACGGCCGCCATCAGGGCGAAGCGTCCGGGCGGCCGGGGGCGCAGCGCCTCGCGGACGAGGGCGAGGCCCTCGTCGATCTGCGCGCGGTCCCAGCGCCGCCGGTCCTGCTCGGCGAGCAGGAGCATCCGTCCGTCCTCGGCCGATCGGGCCTCGCGCCGGGCGTCGGTCAGCAGGATCAGGGCGAGCAGTCCGGCGACCCCGGCGTCCTGCGGCAGCAGGGTGCGCAGCATCCGGGCGAGGTCGACGGCGCGCTCCACCAGGTCGCGGCGGACGAGGTCGTCGCCGGCGGGGGCGGTGTGGCCGGTGGTGAAGACCAGGTGGACGACGGTGAGCACGGCGTCGATGCGTTCGGGCAGTTCCGCGGCGGGCGGCACCCGGTAGGGGATGTGCGCGGCGGCGATCTTCTTCTTGGCGCGGGTGATGCGGGCGGCCATGGCGCTCTCGCCGACCAGGAAGGCCCGGGCCACCTCGGCGGTGGTCAGGCCGCAGAGCAGCCGCAGGGTGAGGGCGACCTCGGCCTCCTCGGCGAGCGCCGGGTGGCAGCAGGTGAAGATCAGCCGGAGCCGGTCGTCGGGGAACTCCTCCCCCTCCTCGGCCGGCTCCGGCACGACGGGCCCGTCCGCCCCGGGGGCCGCGGTGGGGTCGAGCAGGCGCGGCAGCGTCCGGCGCAGTGCGGCGCGGCGGCGCAGCTCGTCCGTGGCCCGGTTGCGGGCGGTGGTGGTGAGCCAGGCGCCGGGGCGCCGCGGGATGCCGCGGTCGCCCCACACCGTGAGCGCCTTGGCGTACGCGTCCTGCACGCACTCCTCGGCCAGGTCGAGGTCGCCGGTGACGCGCGCCGTCGCGGCGAGCACGAAGGCCCACTCGTGCCGGTGCGCGTCGGCGACCGCAGCGGCGACCGCCGGGTCGGTGCCCATCGGGCCCCGTCAGTCGAACACCCGGACGGGCCGGACCTCGACGCCGCCGCCGAAGTGCGCAGGAACCTGCCGGGCCAGGGCGATGGCCTCGTCCAGGTCCGCGGCCTCGGCGAGGTAGTAGCCGCCGAGCGCCTCCTTGGTCTCGGCGAACGGCCCGTCGGTGACGGCGAAGCCGCCGGAGCCGTCCGGGCGGACGGAGGTGGCCGTCTCGGTGAGGTGCAGGGCGTTGGCCCCGAGCAGGGCGGCCGCGTTGCGTTCCTGGAACGCGAGGTGGTCCTGGAGCGCCGCCTCCCATTCGTCCGCGGAGGCGGCGGCCACCCGGGCCTCGTCGCGGTAGACCAGGATCAGGTACTGCGCCATGACGCGATCCCTTCTCGATCGGGCCCGCCGGCCGGGCCCTCCCGTCATGTCGACGGTCGGCGCCCGACCGGATCGACACCTCTGCGGACAATTCTTCCGTTCCGGGAGATTCTCCGACGTTTCCTGTCGATCCGGCGCCCGGCCGTCCGTCGGTCGAGTGAGACCGATTCCGGCACCCGATCCGCAAGGAGCGCCTCCCATGCCCTCCGCAGTCACCCCGTACGCCCCCGGGTCCGCCGCCCCGGCCGCCGGCCGGCCGCACCAGACGTGGACCCTCGTCCTGGCGTCCCTCGGCCTGTTCATGGTCGCCCTCGACACCCTGGTGGTCACCACCGCGCTGCCGGTGCTGCGGGTCGACCTGGACGCGAAACTCACCGACCTGGAGTGGACGGTCAACGCCTACAACCTGTCCTTCGCCTGTCTGCTGCTGACCGGGGCGGCGCTCGGCGACCGGTTCGGCCGGCGGCGGATGTTCGCCGTCGGGCTGCTCGGCTTCTCCGCCGCCTCCGCCGCGGCCGCGCTCTCCACCTCGGTGGGCGCCCTGATCGCGGCCCGCGCGGTGCAGGGCGGCTTCGCGGCGATCGTGATGCCGCTGACCCTCACCCTGATCAGCCAGGCCTTCCCGGCCGAGAAGCGCGGGGCCGCGATCGGGCTCTGGGGCGGCATCGCGGGCCTGGCCGTCGCCGCCGGTCCGGTGGTCGGCGGAGCCGTCACCAACGGCCTCGACTGGCAGTGGATCTTCTGGCTCAACGTCCCGATCGGCCTGGCGCTGGCCCCGCTCGCGCTGCGCCGGCTGACCGAGAGCTTCGGCCCGCGGCCCCGCCTCGACCTTCCCGGTCTCGCCCTGGCCGGCACCGGCTTCCTCGGCCTGACCTGGGGGCTCGTCCGGGCCGACACGGCCGGCTGGGGCAGCGCCGAGGTGGTGCTCTCGCTGCTGGCCGGAGCGGTGCTGGTGGCCTGCTTCCTCGCCCGGCAGCGGCGGGCCCGCTACCCGATGCTGCCGCTCGGCCTCTTCCGGCTGCGGGGCTTCTCCACCGCGAACGGCGTCAGCTTCTTCATGTACGCCTCGCTGTTCGGCGCGCTCTTCCTGATGTCGCAGTTCCTGCAGATCGGGCTGGGCAACTCGCCGCTCGCCGCGGGCCTGTGGATCCTGCCGTGGACGGCGACGCCGATGGTGGTCGCACCGCTCGCGGGCGCCCTCTCGGAGCGGTGGGGCAACCGGCCGTTCATGGCGGCCGGGCTCGCCCTGCAGGCCGCCGGGCTCGGCTGGGTCGCCGCGATCGCCGACCCCGGCATGGGGTACGCGCAGCTGAGCATCGCGCTCACGGTGGCCGGCGTCGGCACCTCGATGTGCTTCCCGACCGTGGCCAACGCGGTGATGGGCGCCGTCCCGCCGCAGGAGGCGGGCGTCGCCTCCGGGGCGAACAGTGCGATCCGCGAACTCGGCGGCGTGTTCGGCGTGGCCGTGCTCGCGGCGGTGTTCACCGGCCCCGGCGTCTACGGCACGCCCGACGCCTTCGTCGACGCCTTCAAGCCGGCGCTGTGGGTGGGTGCGGCGCTGGCCGCCCTCGGCATCGTCTCGGCGCTGCTCGCACCCCGCAGGACGACGCCGCCTCCGGAGGCGGGACCGTCCGCGGAAGCGGGGCCGGCGACTGCCGCCCGTCCGGTGCGGGCCGGCCGGACCGCGGTCGCGGCGCGCTCCGACGGGTGACCGGCCGATCGGCGGGACGCGGCCCGGAGCACGCCTCCGGGCCGCGTCCCGCCGTCATTCTGCACTGCCGTTGCCGGGGCCCGAGGCCCCGAGGATCCGGCGCAGCCAGCGGCGGCGCGCCTCGCGGGCGTCGCGGCTGAGGGCGGCCTGCGGGGCGAGCGCGTCGAAGCCGTGGCAGGCGCCGGGCCACACGTGCAGTTCGGCCTCGCCGCCGGCCCGCCAGATCGCGTCGGCGTAGGCCACCGCTTCGTCGCGGAAGGTCTCGGCGGAGCCGACCTCCAGGTAGGCCGGCGGCAGCGCGGACAGGTCGGTGGCGCGGGCCGGGGCCGCGTGCGGCGGGAGGTCTACGGTGCCGTACCGGTCGCCCAGCAGGGCACGCCAGGCGGTGGCGTTGGAGGTCGCGTCCCAGGTGTCGACGCCGGCCATCTGGTGGCTGGAGAAGGTGCTGCCGCGGTCGTCGAGCATCGGGCTCAGCAGCAACTGGCCGATCGGCGCCGGGCCGCCGCGGTCGCGGAGCAGCAGGGCGAGTGCCGCGGCGAGGCCGCCGCCGGCGCTCTTGCCGCCGAGGACGATCCGGTCCGCGTCCAGGCCGAGCGCGACCGCCCGGCCGGCCGTGTGGACGAGCCCGGCGAAGCAGTCCTCCAGCGGTCCTGGGTAACGGGTCCCCGGCGCGAGCCGGTACTCGGCGGAGACGACGGCGAGGTGCAGCGGCAGGGCGAGTTCGCGCAGCAGCCGCGGCAGGACGGACCGGGCGTTGCCCATCACCATGCCACCGCCGTGCAGGTAGTACAGCAGCGGCAGCGGTCCGGGCACGCCGGCGGGCCGGGCGAGGACGAGCCGCACCTCGGGACCGCCGTTCAGGCCGGGCGCGGTCAGCTCCGCCGCCTCGAACCGGCCGTCCGCCCGCAGCTCCGGGAGGGTCGGCCGGGGCCGCGCCCCGGCGTCCCGGCGCTGGACGGCGGCGAGGTTCTCCGGGGTGACCCGCTCGCGTGCGGCCGCTCCCGAGGCGGCCAGCGCTGCCCGCAGCTCCGGGTCGAGGGGCGGCGCGGGCGGGGCCTGCCCGTCCTGCCGCGGCGGTCCACCGATGCCCATCCCAGCCCCCTCCTGGACGTGCCGTCCGGGACAGCCTGCCAGCCGGAGCGAGCCCGTGGTGCGCTTTCGGATCCGCTGCCCCGGCGGCGCTCCCGCCGGTCGGCGGATGCCGTCCCCGCCGAACGGCGGGTGGCAATTCCGGCATCCCTAGCGGAATCCGGCGAGCGCACCTGAAATGTTTCCCATTCAACCGGAAATTGCCTCCTGAGACGTATCTCACCACGCCATTGCGACGTGCCCGAATCACCCCTGACCGGGGCTCAGATCACCGCCCGAACCGCCCTCCCGGGGGCCTTGCGGTTGGAATCCAAAGGCCGATGAAGGTGCTAGCCTCAGTTTCATCGAGCGGGAAGCCATACGCTCCTTACTTCACGTCAACTTTTCGACGATCCGCACCCGCCCGACCTCTGCGGAGTGCCGACCGCAATCCGTCGCACCCGATCGTCCGGGGCGGGATCGCACCACCCCCGCGACCCGTTCCGCCCGCGCATGCCCAGAGCAGGAATCGATGCCCGTTCACCCACCAGCGGAACTCATTCGCTTCGTCCGCCGCAATTCACCCTTCTACGCGGAGCTGTACGCCGGCCTGCCCGACCGGACGGAGCGGCTGACCGATCTGCCGGTCGTCCCGCAGGCCGAGTTCTGGCGGGCGAACACGCCCCGCGACAACCGGCTGCTGACCGGCCCCCTCACCGAGGCCGTGGTCTTCAAGAGCGGCGGCACCACCGGCGCCCCGAAGTTCTCCTTCTACAGCCGGGAGGAGTGGCGGGAGTTCACCACCTCCTTCGGCAGCGGGCTGGTCGACGCGGGCCTGCGCCCCGGCCACCGCGTCGCCGACCTCTTCTACGCCGGTGACCTGTACGCCAGTCACACCTTCGTCCTCGACGCACTGCAGCACTCCCCGGTCGCCAACGTCCGGCTGCCGATCGGCGGGGCGGCGCCGCTCGCCTCCACCGTCCGCACCCTGGAGCAGTTCGCCGCCCAGGTGGTCGCCGGCACCCCGACGACGCTGTGCGCGCTCGCCGACCACCTCCTCGCCGACGGCCGCGAACTGCCGGACGTGGAACTGCTGCTGTTCGGCGGCGAGGGCCTCTTCCAGGACCAGCAACCGCTGCTCGGCAAGGCGTTCCCCAACGCCCGGGTGTCGTCGGTCGGTTACGCCGCCGTCGACGCCGGCCTGCTCGGCCGCCCCGTCCCGGGCGAGGACACCCGGGTGCACCGGGTGTTCGCCCCGGAGACCGTGGTCGAGATCCTGGACGAGCACACCGGCGAGCCGATCACCGAAGCGGGCGTGCCCGGCCGGGTCGTGGTGACCGACCTGCGGCGGCGGCTGATGCCCGTGCTGCGCTACCCCGTCGGGGACCGCGCCGCGTGGACGGACGCCTCCGCCGGCCGGTTCCGCATCCTCGGTCGTGCCCAGGAGGGCGTCCGGGTCGGCCCGGTGTCGCTGTACACCGAGGACGTGCTCGACCTCGTCCGGGCCGCCGACACCGCGGGCCTGGTGACCGGGGTGCAACTGGTCGTGCGCCGCCGGGACGGCCGGGACGGCCTGGTGCTGCGCCTCGCCGGGAACGGCGGCCCCGACGGCCTCGCCGCGACGGCCGCCGCCGTCGAACGGGCGGTGCACACCGCCCGGCCGCTCTACCCGGAGGCGGTCGCCGCCGGTCACGTCCACCCGCTCTCCGTCGACTGGGTGCGCCACCACGAACTCGCCGTCAACTCCCGGACGGGCAAGCTGATCCGCGTCCTCGACGAACGGCCGCACTCATGACCGCCACCGGAACGACCGGGCGCACCGACCCGGCCCGGCTCGCCGGGAGGGCCGCGCGCCGTCTGCCGCTCGTCCTGCGCAACCGGCGCTTCGGCGCCGTCTGGGCCGCCCAGGTGCTCACCCAGGCCGCCGGACGGATGTTCCAGGTCGGCGCGGTCTGGTGGCTGGTCGGCTACGCCGCCGGGCCCGACCGCGGCCTCGCCTCCGGCGCCTTCCTCGCCGTCAGCACCCTGCCCGCCGTCGCCCTGGTGCCACTGGTCGCCGCGATCGTCGACCGCTGCCCGCACCGCACGGTGCTCGGCACCGCGGCCGCCGTCGCCGGGCTGGCCGCCCTCGCCACCGCCGGCTGGACGTACGCCGCGACCCCGCCGACCGCCCTCGCCTACGGCACCGCGCTGCTGCTGGCCGGCTGCCAGGCCGTCTTCGACCCCTGCCTGACCACCGCCGTCCCCGACCTGGTCGACGACGCCGATCTGGAGACCGCGACCGGCTTCGAACTCGCCACCCAGTCCCTCGCCGGACTCGCCGGCGGCCTGCTCGGACCGCTGGTGGTCGACGCCGCGGGCCTGCCCGGCGTGGTCGCCGGCTGCGCCGGGGCCTACCTGCTCGCCGCCGCACTGATCGGCGCGACCCGGTTCCCCGCCGCCCCGGCCGCGGACGCCGGCGCCCGCGCCGAACGGCGACCGCTGCGCCGGATCCTGGCCGACCTGCCCTTCGTCCGGCGGGTGCTGCTCTGCTTCACCGCGGCCAACCTGTTCACCACGGCCGTCTTCGTGGTGATGCCGCTGTACACCCGCGGGGTGCTGCACTCCGACGGCACGACCGTCGCCGCACTGGAGGCCGCCCTCGGCCTCGGCACCCTGGCGGGCTCGGCCACCGGCGGCCGCCTCCCCGGCGCGCCCACCGCGATCGGTGCGGGCTGCCTCGGCCTGATGACCGCCGCCCTCGCCCTGCCCGGGCTGGCCGCCGGCCGGGCCACCGCACTCGCCGCGATGGCCGTCGCCGGCTGGTGCGTCGGCGTGATCGGCGTGCGGTTCGTGGCGCTGTTCCAGCGGACCGTGCCGGCCGAGGACCGGGCCGGCTTCTTCGCGGTGATGCAGGCCCTGCTCGGGGCCGTCCTCCCGGTGTCCTCGCTGCTCTTCGGCGCGCTCGGCGACCACCTGTCGCCGCGGACGCTCTGCCTCGTCCAGGCCCTCGGCGTGCTGCCGGTCGCCGCCGCGCTGTGGTGGACGGGCCACCGGGAACCGTCGGCGGACGCCCGTCCGATCGCGGACGCCGGCCCGATCGGGGGCGCTGCGTGACCTCGACGATCGCCCCCGCGGCACCCCAGGACGTCGCCCAGCTGCGGCAGCTCTACTTCGACGTCTACGGCCACGGCTACCCGGTCGCGCTCGGCAGTGACCCCGAGGAGATGCGCCGGCTGATCGCCGACCCGCACACCCACTGGCTGACGGCCCGCCAGGACGGCGGCCGGCTCACCGGATCGGTGGCGGTGCAGACCGACCCGGGCAGCCGGATCGGCAAGCTGGTGGGCCTGGCCGTCCACCCCGAGCAACGCGGCGGCGGACTGGCCGGCCGGCTGACCGCCGCGGTCTGCGCGGACGCCTTCGCGAGCGGCGTGCTGGACTCCGTGTACGCCACCGTCCGGGTGGTCACCCCGGGCCCGCAGCAGGTCTTCGTCCGCCACGGCTTCCGGGCCCTCGGCCTGCTGCCGAACGCGGTCGAGGTGGCCGGCTGCGAGAGCCTCGCCCTGTTCGCCCGGCACGCCGACGGCGTGCTGGCCCGGCGGGAGACCGTCGGTACCGTCCCGGGCGCCCTGCTGCCGCTGCTGGAGGCGGCCCGGCGCAGCACCGGCCTCGACCACGGCCGCCCGCGCGCGGCCGCGGCCCCGGCCCGCCCGGCCGGGCGGAGTGCGCCGGCGACCGCACCGATGGAGCTGATCACCGCACCCGGCTTCGTCCGCCGCCGGTTCCTGGAGCTCTTCCCCGACCCGGGCGCGCGGTTCTTCCCGCTGCACCTGCCGAACGCCGTGCTCACCCCGCCGGACGGCGCCTTCGAGGCGTACGCCGACCTGGACCCGGTCGCGGCGAGCTGCTCGCTGGTCGCCGTGCACCCGTCCCCGGCGGCCGTCGCGGGCGCGTTGGAGCCGCTGATGGCGGCCGTCACCCGCGCGGGCGCCGACTACGTCGAGACGCTGCTGCCGCTGGCCGACACCGCCGCGCTCGACGCCTTCCTCGCCGCCGGATTCATCCCGAGCGCCGTCTACCCGGCGATGCGCCGGATCGGCGACCGGTTCCACGACTACGTCGTGCTGTCCCGGACCAGCCGCCAGATCGACTTCCGGGCCACGGCCGCCGGCCCGCGGCTGCGGCCGTACCTGGAGTCGTACCTGACCGCCTGGACCTCGACCTACCTGACCCTTCCCGAGGTTGCCCCGTGACCGTCCCTGCCCCGAACCCGCATCTCGCACCGGTCGAGGTCCCCGACCCCGCCGCGCTCGCGCACCTGCAGCAGCTGTGCGACCTGGCCGACCCGTACGCCGCCGGACCGGACGCCGACGCGCTGTTCGCCGCCGCCATGGCCGAGACCAACGCCTGGCACGCGCAGCGTTCGCCGTTCCTCCGCTCGCTGCTGGCCGGGCCCGCCGAGACCCCGGCCCCGACCGTCGGCGCGGACGTCCGCACCCCGCTGGTGCACGCCAACTTCTTCAAGCGGCACGAGGTGCTGTCGATCCCGCGGGAGGAGGTGTTCCTGCACCTCACCTCCTCCGGCACCACCGGCCAGAAGTCGCAGATGTTCTTCGACACCTGGACGATCCGCTCCGCCCAGCGCATGGTCGCCCGGATCTTCGACCACTACGGCTGGATCACCCCCGACCAGCCCGTCAACTACCTCCTGTACAGCTACGAACCGGCACCGCGGCTGAAGCTCGGCACCTCCTTCACCGACAACTACCTGTGCGACTTCGCGCCCGCGCACCGCACCGCGCACGCCCTGCGGCACACCGGCAGCGGCCACGAGTTCGACGTCCACGGCTGCATCGAGGCCCTGCAGCGGTACGCCGAGGAGGGGCTGCCCGTGCGGATCCTCGGCTTCCCCGCCTTCCTGCACTTCACCCTGGAGCGGATGCGCGCCCTCGGCCTGCCGCCGCTGCAGCTGCCCGCCGGCTCCCTCGTCCTGCTCGGCGGCGGCTGGAAGGGCCACACCGACCGGCAGATCGGCAAGGACGCGTTCCACGCCGCCGTCACCGAGCAGTTGGGGATCCCCTCCGACCGGATCCGGGACACCTTCGGCTCCGTCGAGCACTGCGTGCCGTACATCGAGTGCGGGCACCACCGGTTGCACGCCCCGGTCTGGTCGCGGGTGGCCGTCCGCGACACCCGCACCCTGGAGCCGCTGCCGTACGGCGAGCCCGGCTTCCTGCACCTGGTCTCCCCGTACATCACCTCGGTGCCCGCGCAGAGCGTCGTCATGGGCGACCTGGCCTCGCTGCACCCGGGCGACGCGTGCCCCTGCCCGCTGGCCACCCCGTGGTTCACCGTCCACGGCCGTGCCGGGACCAGCCGCAACCGCACCTGCGCGGCCGCCGCCGCCGAACTCCTGAAGGGAATGTCGTGACCACCGCACCCCACTACTGGCAGGGCGCCCTCGTCGACGACGAGGAGGCCGCCCGGCGGCTCGCCGACCTGCCCGCGCTGGCCGCCGAGGTGCTCGCCGAACCGCTGCCCACCGAGACGGTGCTGAACGCCTGCGCCCGCCTCGCCGACACCCTCCGCTCCGCGGGCGACCCCGTCCGGTCCCGTCTGCTCGCCGAACTCGCCGCCGACGGCCTCGACGCCGAGGAGGCGGCCGCCCTCCTCGACGAGATCGCCGGGGCGGTCGACCGGCCCGCGCTGGAACGCAAGCTCCGCCGCGAACTCGGCGCACTGCGCCCCGAACGCCTCGTCCGGCCCGACGCCCGGGAGACCGTCTTCGAGGCCTGGGCACCCGTCGGCCTGCTGGTCCACATCGCCCCCGGCAACGCCGCCGCGGTCGCCCCGCTCAGCGTGGTCGAGGGCCTGCTCACCGGCAACCTCAACGTGCTGAAGACCAGCAGCGGCGACACCCTGCTCGCGCAGCACCTGCTCGCCGCACTGGCCGACGCCGACCCGACCGGGGCGATCGCCCGGCGCACCGTCGCCCTGCGCTTCCCCTCCGGCCGCACCGACTGGCTGCGCCTGCTCTGCGAGCCCGCCGACGCGGTGGCCGTCTGGGGCGGCGAGGAGGCCGTCCGCTCGGTCGCCGAACTCGTGCCGTCCGGCTGCCGGCTGGTCGAGTGGGGCCACCGGATCTCGTTCGCCTACCTGACCCGCGACGCCTGGTCGGACACCGCCACCCTGGACGCGCTCGCCGCCGACGTCTGCCGCCTCGAACAGCAGGCCTGCTCCAGCCCCCAGGTGGTCTACCTCGACACCGAGGACGAGACCGAGGTCTTCGCCTTCGCGGACCGCTTCGCCACGCATCTCGCCGCCGCCTCGGCCGCGTCGCCCCGCCCGGTCCTCGACCCGGCCGAGCACGCCGAGATCACCACCGCCGAACTGCTCGCCCGGCTGGAGGAACACCTCGGCCTCACCCGCGTCCTCGCCGCCGAGGACGGCTCCTGGCGCGTCCTCGCCGACACCCGCCCGGCCCTCGCCGCCTCCCCGCTGAACCGCTCGATCTGGGTCAAGCCGCTGCCCCGCGCCTCCGTCATGGCCGTGCTGCGGCCGATGCGCCGCTACCTGCAGACCGCCGCGATCGGCGCCGACCGGGCCGACACCGCCCGGCTCGCGCAGGCCGTGCTCGCCGCCGGCGTCCTGCGGGTCACCCCGGTCGGCGCCATGCTCGACAGCTACCACGGCGAACCCCACGACGGCGTCTACGCGCTCCAGCGCTACAGCCGCCGGGTCGCCGTCCGCACCGGCGCCGCCTTCGCCACCACCGCCTGCCTCGACGACCTCGCCGGGCCCCAGGCCCTCCCCGCCGCGCCGGGCGGGCCGCTGCTCGACAAGCCGGGCGTCCAGGAGCAACTGCGCACCCTCGCACCCGAACACGCCCACCTGTACTTCCGCAGCGGCGGCAGCAGCGGCGCGCCGGCACTGTCCGTCTTCACCAACGCCGACTACGACACCCAGATGCGGGCCGGCGCCAACGGCCTGCTCGCGGCCGGCTTCGACCCGGCCCGGGACCGCGCCGCCAACCTCTTCTACTGCGGCGGCATGTACGGCAGCTTCATCAGCTTCTTCTCCATCCTGGAACGGCTGAACGCCACCCAGCTGCCGATCGCGGCCGGACCCGACCACGCCGCCACCGCCGAGGCGCTCGTCACCCACCGGGCGGACACCGTGTTCGGCATGCCCTCCTACCTCTGGCAGCTCTTCCACGACCAGGGCGCGGTGCTGCGCGCCTACGGCGGGATCCGCAAGGTGTTCTACGGCGGCGAGCACTTCACCGCCGAACAGCGCCGGGTGCTCACCGAGGAGTTCGGCGTCGAGTCGATCCGCTCGGCGGCGTACGGCAGCACCGACCTCGGACCGCTCGGCTACCAGTGCACCCACGCCGAGGGCTCCGTCCACCACGTCCTCACCGAGCTGCACACCCTGGAGATCCTCGACCCGGAGACCGACCGGCCCGTCCCCGCCGGACAGCCCGGCCGCCTCGTCTTCACCACCCGCACCCGGGCCGGCCAGCGCCTGGAGCGGTACCAGATCGGCGATCTCGGCCGCAGCGTCGACGGCCCCTGCCCGTGCGGCAGCCACACCCTCCGGATCGAACTCCTCGGCCGGTACGGCGACGTCGTCCGGGTGGGCACCTACTTCCTCAACGTCCGCCGGCTCATGGCGGTGGCGGAGGAACACCTCGGCTACCGCGGCGAACTCCAACTGCTCGTGGACGCCGACCCCGTCCGCGAACACCTCACCGTCCGCCTCGACGAACGCTACGCCCCCGCCCCGGAGGCCGCCCTCGACGTCTTCCTGGCCACCGTCCCCGAACTGGCCTCGGCCACCGCCGAGTCGCTCCTCACCTGCACCGTCGAAACCGTCCCCATCAGCGCCTTCGACCGCACCCCGACCAGCGGCAAGCTCCGCACCGTCGTCGACCGGAGGCCGGCCACCGCCTGACGTCCGCGACACCCCTGACGCCCGGCGGGGCCACCGGCCCCGCCGGGTTCCGGCGCGGCCACCTCGGTGCCGCGTGCGCGCGGCTTGCAGAAATTGTTTTCACCCGGGCCTGTCGGATGCGGACCGCACGGTGCTTGAATGTCCGCCACCAACCCCCCTTCCGTTGCTGCCACTTGTGGCACACGCCCCCGAGGATGCCCTGTGACTACGCGCGTCGACCCGTTACCCCCGCGGTCCCTTCCGACCCTGCGCCTGGCCGCACTCCTGGCCGTACTCGCCTCCCTCGCCGTCTTCTTCGTCGGCGCGCAGGCCGCCCACGCCGCACCCGCCTGCGGAGTCCTCTCCTCCGGTGCCGCGCCACAGGCCGACTCGGCCGTGAACGCGGCCTGCCGCCTGATCGGCACGCCGTACTCGTGGGGCGGCGGCCACGGCGGGCAGCCGGGCCCCTCGTACGGGATCTGCGACGCATCGAACGGCGCCCCGAACGACTGCCACGTGAAGGGCCTGGACTGCTCCGGCATGGTCCGCTACGCCTACCACCTGGCCGTGGGCACGGACGTCATCAACGGCGTGACCACCACCCAGTGGACCACCTCGCGCGCGGTGGCGAGATTCCTCCGGGGCGACGGGACGGGCCCGCTGCTCCCGGGCGACCTGGTGTTCTTCGGGGGCACCCCGTCCACCATCCACCACGTGGCGATGTACCTGGGCCGGGGATACATCGCCGAGGCGCCGTACTCCGGCGGCCACGTGCAGGTGGCCGCGCTGTCCTCGCACGGCGACTACTACGGCGCCGTCCGCCTCTACGGCCCCGGCGGCTCCACCCCGCCGCCGTCCGGCACCACCAAGTACTGGGTCGACACCTTCGCCAACGCCCCCGTCTACGCCTCCCCCACCAGCACGGCGAGCACCGGCACCCTCAACCAGGGCACCAACTACGTGTTCTGCAAAGCCTGGGGACGCGAGATCCGCAACGGCGGCAGCTACAACCACTGGTGGCTGAAGACCGACCCCGACACCGGACCCGCCGGCCAATGGGTCTCCGCCTACTACCTCTCCAAGTGGGGCAACGACCAGGCCAAGGACAACAACGGCACCGTCGTCCCCGACTGCTGAGCCGGCGGGGCCCGGCCCCGGCGGACGACCCCGTCCCGGGCCGGGCCCTGCGGCCGAGCGGCACCGCCGGCCGACCCCACGCGACGTCGGCTCTCCCGATCGGTGGACCGGAACCGTCTCCGCGGCCGCTACCGTCTGGTGTGAACGACGGGACGTGGGACGGCGAGAGGATCGGCGGCGTGGAGGCACTCGGGTCCGCGGACCCCCGGCAGGTGGGCGACTACCGTCTGGTCCGCAGGCTCGGCGCGGGCGGGATGGGCCAGGTCTTCCTGGGGCGGACCGCGGGCGGGCGCACGGTGGCGGTGAAGATGGTGCACCCGCCCTACGCGGCCGACCAGGAGTTCCGGGTGCGGTTCCGGCAGGAGGTGGCGGCGGCCCGACGGGTCGGCGGTCGGTGGACCGCGCCGGTGCTGGACGCCGACACCGAGGGCGACCGCCCCTGGGTGGCCACCGGATACGTCGCCGGGCCGTCGCTGGGATCGGCGGTCCGCGAGCACGGTCCGTTGCCGGCCGCGGCCGTCCACTCGCTGGGGATCGGACTGGCCGAGGCGCTGACGGCCGTGCACGGCCTCGGTCTCGTCCACCGGGACGTCAAGCCGTCGAACGTCCTGCTGGCCCTGGACGGGCCGCGGCTCATCGACTTCGGCATCAGCCGGGCGCTGGACGCCACGACCACGCCGACCCGATCGGGTTTCGTGATCGGGAGTCCCGGCTACCTCTCGCCGGAGCAGGCCGAGGGGCGGACGGTGGGCCCGGCCTCGGACGTCTTCTCGCTGGGCGCGGTGCTGGCGTACGCCGCCACCGGCGTCCCGCCGTTCGGCGCGGGCGTGAGCACACCCGTCCTGCTCTACCGCGTCCTGCACGAGGAGCCCGACCTCCGCGGGCTCGACACCGTCGACCCGGGCCTGCGGAACCTCGTGTCCGCCTGCCTCGCCAAGGACCCCGCGGCACGGCCCACCCCGGACCGGATCCGTGCGTGGCTGGCGGCCGGCGACGGCGCGGCGGCGGAGCGGCTGACGGGGCGCGGCTGGCTGCCGTCCGGGATCGCCGGCTCACTGGCCCGCCTCGCGGTGGAACTGCTCGACCTCGACGCCGAGGCCGCACCGGGCGGACGCCCGGGCGACGCCGCCCCGCCACCGCTCCGGTCCGCCGTCCAGGTGCCGGACCCGGCACACCACGGTCCGACGGTGCAGGGAGCCACGGCCGTACCGCCGCCGCCGGCCCACCCGCCCACGCCGACGGCTGCGGCCGTCCCGTCGGCCGGCATCATGGCGGCGGTCGACCCCCCGCCCGTGGCGGCCCGTTCCGGTCGTCTCCGTCCCGGTCTCGTCATCGCCACCGCCACGGCGGTCGTGGTGACGGGTACGGCCGTCTACCTCTCCACCAGCCACGGCAACCGCGTCTCCGGCGCCGGACAGCCGGCGGTCGGCGGCCGCGACGCCCGATCCGCCGGCCCGTCCGCACCGGCGTCCGCCCCGACGTCGCCGACCTCCGGCGAACCGGCCCCGCAGACACCCGCCGGCACGGTACCCACCGCCATGCTCGGCACCTGGCAGGGTCCGCTCACCGGCCGACAGGACGACATCCGGGCCGACTTCACCATCACCCTCGCCCAGGGACGGCCGGGCGAGCCGGTCGGCACCATCCACAACAACACCGGAGCCGGCACGCGCTACTGCGACTCCGTCGCCGACCTGATCTCCGTCGGCACCGACCGCCTGATCCTCAAGACCCGCCCGATGAGCATCCTCACCGGCTGCGCAGCCGACCCGCACGAGCAGGTCTACACGCGCAACGCCGACGGCAGCCTCCACCTCAGCGTCGGCGCCTACTCCGGCGACCTCGCGAGGAGGTGACCGCCGGGCACGGCCGTCGGCCCGCCGTCCGCGGGGCCGACCCGTGGCTCACCGGCCGGCGGGGGGACTCCGGTCACGGCGCGCCGGAGGAGACCCAGATGCTGATGGTGCTGCCGGGGTCGATCCGGCTGAAGCTGCCCGGCTCCTGGCGGACGACCTCGCCGCTCGGCCAGATCTTGTCCGGCACGCTCTGCTCCTGCAGCTTGAAGTGGCCGATGTCGGCGCAGGTGCGGGCGTCGGCCACGGTCATGTGTTCCAGCGCCGGTGCTTCGGGCCGGTCGCCGCTCGCGCCGTCGCAGCCGGTGAGGGCGCCGACGGCCCTGGGGTCGCCGCCGGTGGAGATCCAGACCTTGACGGTGCTGCCGACGGTGGTGTCCTCCGATCCGGGTTCCTGGCGTGCCACCTGCCCGGCCGGGGTGAGGCGGTCCTGGACCTTGCCGGCCTCCTCCAGCTTGAGGTGGGCGATGTCCGCGCAGGTGCGGGCGGCGTTCAGGGTCCTGCCCTTGAGCCAGGGGGTGGGAACCTTGCCGTGCTGCTCCTCGGCCTCGCAGTTGGCGAGGTCCCCCGTCGCCCGGGGATCGCCGCCCGTCGACACCCAGACGGTGACGGTGCCGCCCCGCTTCACCGACTGGGAGGTCCCCGGTTCCTGCCGGGTGACGGTGTCCTTGTTGTACTTGCTGCCGGTGGTGGTCTTCTGGTCGATCTTCAGTCCGGCGATCTCCGCGCAGGCCCGCGCCTCGGCGGGCGACATGCCCGAGAACGAGGGTGGGCTGAAGCCGTCGCCCCCGAAGGCCAGCGGATCGCACGAGGAGTACGGGCCGGTCGCCCGCGGGTCCGGGGTGTGGGTGGCGGTCCGGTACCCGAAGGGGTCACCGAACGCGGTCACGGCCCAGACGACCGCGACGACGGGCACCAGGGCCAGACCGACGATCCTGGCGTTGCGCACGCGCCTCAGCTGCGCCTGCCGCCGGATCGCGACGTACCGCACGCCCTCGGCGAGGGCGTCGGCCGTAGCGGCGTCGTCGGCACCGGTGAACGCCGCGAACGGCCAGGACGGGCCGGTACCCGCGCCGGCACCCGCGCCCCCGCCCCCGGTGTCCCGGGCGTCGGCGTGCTCGGCCCCGGCGGGCCGGGACTCGTCGTCCTCGGCCCCGATGTGCTCCGCCCTGACGTGCTCGGCCGTCACCGTGGGAGCGGAGTGCAGCGGACGGGTCGGTGCTCCGCCCGCGGCGGCCCGGCGGACGTCCTCGGCCATGGCACGGGCGCTCTGGTAGCGCCCCGCGGGGTCCTTCGCGAGGGCGCGGGCCACCACCGCGTCGACGGCCGGCGGCAGCGACGGGTTGATCGAGGACGGCACCGGCGGCGGCTGCTGGACGTGCTGGTAGAGCACGCTCATCGCCGACTCCCCGTCGAACGGCAGGGTGCCGGTGACCAGTTCGAAGAGCATGCAGCCGACCGAGTAGAGGTCGGAGCGGGCGTCCGCCGGCCTGCCCTGCGCCTGCTCGGGCGAGAGGTACTGGGGTGTGCCGAGGACGGTGCCCGTACGGGTCATCGCGGTGGCGTCCGACTGCAGCGCCCGGGC
This sequence comes from Kitasatospora sp. NPDC085895, assembly GCF_040702125.1. Taxonomy (NCBI): domain Bacteria; kingdom Bacillati; phylum Actinomycetota; class Actinomycetes; order Kitasatosporales; family Streptomycetaceae; genus Kitasatospora; species Kitasatospora sp. NPDC085895. The sequence continues at coordinate 20,270 of NZ_JBFBJY010000026.1, forward strand.
GATGCCGAAGTCCATCACCTTGACGGTGCCGTCGTCCGTCGTCATGACGTTGGCCGGTTTGATGTCCCGGTGGACGAGCCCCTGGCGGTGGCTGCACTCCAGGGCGTCCAGCACGGCCGAGGTCACGGCCAGCGCACGGTCCAGCGGGACGGTGCCGCCGGCACGGCCCGCGGCCGCCTCGCGGACGAGCTCGCGCACCGACCGGCCCCGGACGTACTCCATCACCATGTACGGCACCACGCCGTCGGGCCCGGTGTCCTCGCCGCTGTCGTGCACGGCCACGATGTTGACGTGGTTGAGCGCCGCGACCGCCCGGGCCTCGCGGCGGAACCGCTCGCGGAAGGCCGGGTCGCGGGCCAGGTCCGGGTGGAGCGTCTTCACGGCGACGGTCCGTCCCAGCACCCGGTCGCGGGCCCGGTGCACGGACGCCATGCCGCCCTCCCCGAGCGGTGCCTGCATCTCGTAGCGTCCCTGCCCGGCCGAGCGGATCGGCCCCGCCGTGCGCAGGCCCTCGGTCTCCTCGGCGTCCATCGCCCCCGTCTTCCCCCCGTCGCCCTCTCGGCGCGGGGCCGCCACCGGGTGAACGTCGACTCCGGTGGCACCCCGTCGGCCGGGCGTGATCGCTGCCCGTGCGCACCGGCCCTGACCGACCGTCACCGGTGCGGCCGGGGCCGCACGGCGGGCCTGGTGTGCATGACAGGCGACCGTACCGCGCCGACCACGGCCGGGTCGAACCGAATGCGTGCACGACCCGGCCCCGGCCCCGGCTCCGGCTCCGGCTCCGGCTCCGGCTCCGGCGGGCCCTAACGGAACATGCGGTCACCGGCGTCGGCCATGCGATGGGTCGAGCCGTGGCGGTTCACCCAGTCGCGGACGAGGTTGACGGCGTTGGCGCACTGCCGGCTCCGGTCGTACTCGCGCACCCCGGTGAAGGCGCCGTAGCCCGCGATGATGCCGTCCACCCGCGCGTCGCCCAGCAGCTTGTCGACGTACCACGGGTCGTCGTAGGTGGTCGTCCAGGAGAGCGTGGCGGCGAGCTGTCCGGCGGCGCGGTCCGCGGCGCCCTTCTTCAGTTCCGCGCACGTGTTGTACGTGGTGCAGTTGCCGAACCCCTTGGTGATGTCGCTGTCGCCGTAGTCCATCACCCGGCGGCCGGCCGGGATCGCCGGGCCGGACCGGTCGAAGGCGGCGCGGACCCGGTCGCGGGTCCCGGTCGTCGTCATGCCCTCCAGCGGGCCGAGCCCGCCTTCGAGGCCCTTCCAGCCGCGGCCGCCGACGTCCGGGGTGCTGCCGCCGTGGTACTCGTAGAAGCCGTAGAGCACCTGGATGCCGGCGGCCGTCAGCCGCTGGGCCTTGTCGCGCAGTCCGGCGACGCTGCATCCGCGGTTCTGCTGCTCCCCGCAGTAGTGGGGGTCCTTGATGTCCAGCCAGACCAGGGCCGGCCGGCGCCCGGCGCCGGCGTCGGCGACGATCCGGTCGATCATGCTGTCGAAGCTCGGGCCCAGCCGGGCGTCGCCGGCCGAGGAGCAGTCGTGGTGGGCGCGCCATTCGTTCGGGTTCCACCAGGCGCAGACGTCGATCTCGATGCCGTTGGCGCCGTGGTCGAGTGCGGCGTCGACGCCGTCCAGGGCGTCGACCCGGTGCGCGACGGCGTAGATCGCGTGACGTTGGTCGGCCGCCGCGGCCGGGGTCGCCCCGACGGTGCCGGCGCCGACGGCTCCGCAGAGTGCGGCGGCGGCCAGCGCCGCCCACCTCCGCGGGCCGGCACCCCTCCCGAGTCGAGTGATCATGAATAGCCCCCCCATTCTTGTCCGTGTTCAGTCAGTCGACCTCGCCGACTGCATGCTGACACGGGTCCCGGCGACGGGGAACCGGATCCGGCCACGCCACGACACCCCGCACCCGCGCGGCCGCCCCGCGAGCGGGGAGCGCCGCGGCCCGGAGCGCCGGGACCGGCCTCACAGCCTCCGGCTGCGCAGCACCCCGGTCAGCATCGGCAGGGTGAACCCACCGCGGGCGGTCTCCGGTTCACCCGCGAGGAAGGCCCGGATCCGACCCGGCGCGGCCTCCCGCTCCCGCTCCGGCATGACCGGCATCCCCGCGCGGGTCGCGAGCGAGGCGACCAGGGTGTCGGCCGTGCGGCGCTGCCCGTGCGGGAACGCGGTCTGCTCGGGCGACCCGAACCGGGCGGGTCCGCCGGCCTTCGGAAGGTGTACGGCGGCCGTTTCGGCACGCCAGGCGGCGGGCGTGTCACGGGGGCCGACGGCCGCGCTCCCGGCGGTCCGCGCCAGTCCGGCGACCCGGTCGACCCGGTCGTCCAGCAGGTTCCACAGGCCGGCCAGCACGCCGCCGGGTGCGAGGACCCTGGCGATCTCGGGGCCCGCGACGGCCGTGTCGAACCAGTGCACGGCGTTGCCCGCCGGCACGGCGTCGACGGAGGCGTCCGGCAGCGGGATCGCCTCGGCGCCGCCCCGCAGGGCACGGACGTCCGGGAGCGAGCGGCGCAGCTCGGCCAGCATCGCCGGGTCGGGCTCGACGGCGACGACCTCCGCGCCCGGCGCGAGCAGTCCCGCGGTCAGCTTGCCGGTACCGGCGCCGAGGTCGAGCACCCGCGGGCCGGGCGCGGGTTCGAGCGCCCGGCGCACGGCGGCCTGCGCGCAGTCGGGACGGTGTTCGGCGCAGGCGGTCGCCGCGGCGCCGAACGACGAGGCGTGGAGTGGGCGTTCGTCCCGATCCACACGCCCACGCCAACTGACGGACGGTCAGCCGACCCGGTGGTGTGCGAACCGGACGCTTGAACCGGCGGCCGGCCCACGGGTGTTCCGCGGGCACGGCCCGGCGGGCCGGTCAGGGCCGGCGCAGGGCTTCGCCGAGCCGGCCGGCGGCCTCGACGACGGCCGGGGAGAGCCGGGCGCCGGGGTGCCGGGTGAGCCGCTCGATCGGCCCGGAGACGGAGACGGCGGCGACGACCCGGCCGGCCGGACCACGCACGGGTGCGGAGACGGAGGCGACCCCGGCCTCGCGTTCGCCGATGGACTGGGCCCAGCCGCGGCGCCGTACGCCGCTGAGGGCGGTGGCGGTGAAACGGGCGCCCTGCAGGCCGCGGTGAAGGCGTTCGGGCTCCTCCCAGGCGAGCAGGATCTGCGCGGCGGAGCCGACCTTCATCGGGAGGGCGATGCCCACCGGCACGGTGTCCCGCAGGCCGGAGAGGCGTTCGGCGGCGGCCACGCAGATCCGGACCTCACCCTGCCGGCGGTAGAGCTGGGCGCTCTCGCCGGTGAGGTCGCGCAGGTGGGCCAGGACCGGGCCGGCCGCGGACAGCAGGCGGTCCTCGCCGACGGCCGCCGAGAGCTCGGTGAGCCGGGGGCCGAGGGCGAACCGTCCCTGCAGGTCGCGGGCGACCAGGCGGTGCTGTTCCAGTGCGACGGCGAGCCGGTGGGCGGTGGGCCGCGCCAGGCCGGTGGCGGCCACGAGTCCGGCCAGGGTGGCGGGACCGGCCTCCAGGGTGCCGAGGATCGAGGTGACCTTGTCGAGCACGCCGACGCCGCTGGTGTTCTCCATGATGGGTACTCCGTCTCAGATCCCGTGAGCGGCGGGGGCCCCGCCCACGGACGCTCCGCGCGGGAGCGGGGGTGGTCAGCGAGGACAGGCCGGAGAAGTCGGCCGAGTGGCTGCGCCGGGCACGGGACGGGTACGCGGAGAGACCGGGGCGGGAAGCGCCCGGGCGAAGGACAGCACAGAGAGCACCGTGTCTCCTCATCTTTCCCGCGCCACAGTGGCGGCAGGCCGGAGTTGGCACTGACCCCGGGCGGCGCGGCGCGTACTTCGGACGCCGGTTCGACCGGGGAGTTGCCGGGGCTTCGTAGGGCCGGTCCCTCCACCCCTCTGGATGATTCGCGAGGAACCATACAAGATTCCGCGGGCGGGCCGCCAAACCTCCCCCGTCCGCGCGCCCCGGTCCGTCAGCGGCGGAGCGGAGCGCATGGCCTTGCTGCAAATTGCAGAAACATCGCGCGTCCTGACTTGACGTGCCCTCAGGACGGCGGGATCGTCGGTCGCGCGACGCACCCCACCGCCCCTGCGGGCCGGGATCGCCCGTCCCACCGGTCGGCGGCCCCCGCACACCCCCACCCGCCCTTCACCCGGGACAGCCGCGACGTGCCCCCCACACGCCGCCGCGCCGACGTCCCGGGCCGCCCGGGAGGCAGTCCCCCACCGGCACCACCTTCCGGCTCTGGTCGCCCGACAGTTCCGACGTCAGCGTCAGCGTCGGCGGCACCAGCCACCCGATGACCGCGGTGACCGTGAGCGGCTACTCCGCCGTCTACCAGGCCGTGGTCGGCGGCGACCTCAAGGACCAGGCCTACCGGTTCTCCGTGCGCGGCACCGCCGTCCGCGACCCCTACGCCCAGATGGTCAGGCCCGGCACCACCCAGGGCCTCGTCGTCGACACCGCCGCGGTCGCGCCGACCGGCGGCAGCCGGGCCCCGCGGCCCGCCCTCGCCGCCCGCGAGGACTCCGTCGTCTACGAGTTGAGCGTCCGCGACTTCACCGTCGACGCGAGCTCCGGGTGGACCCGGCCAAGCGCGGGAAGTTCCTCGGCCTGGTGCAGACCGGCACCACCACCGCCGGCGGTGCCAGGACGGGCATCGACCACCTCAAGGAACTGGGCGTCACCACCGTCCAGTCGATGCCCTCGTTCGACTTCGGCAGCACCGTGCCCCACTGGGGCTACGACCCGGTCGGCTACAACGTCCCCGAGGAGCAGTACTCCCAGTTCAGCGCGCCGGATGACCGGATCCGGGAGTTCAAGGACATGGTCGACGGATTCCACCGCAACGGCATCCGCGTGGTCATGGACGTGGTCTGCAACCACCCCTACGACAAGAACGTCTTCGGCGGCATCACCGGGCAGTACTACACGCCGACCGACCTGTCCGCGACCGGCAACTCGATCGACGACGGCAACCCGATGGTCAGCCGCATGATCCGGGACTCGCTGGAGCACTGGGTCCGCGACTACGACGTCGACGGATTCCGCTTCGACCTCGCCGGGGTGCACCGCTACAGCAGCGTCTCCGCCTGGGCGAGCTACCTCGACACCACCTACCCGGACCGCAACCTCCTGCTGTACGGGGCGCCGCGGCCGACCCGCAGGAGGCCCGGAAGGTGCGCTACGGCACCGTCCCGGCCCTCGCGCCGGCGCACGTCGGCGTCTTCAACGGCGTCTACCGGGACGCGATCCGGGGCGGCACGGACGACGACGTCATGGCCTACATGGGCGGTTCGGGCAACCCCGGTGCCATCGCCTTCGGCATGCGCGGCTCACCGACGGACGCGAAGAGCACCGCCGTCCTGTCCGACCTGTGGAGCCCGGCGTTCGCCCACGACCCCGAGCAGACCATGAACTACGCCTCGATCCACGACAACCTGAACCTCTACGACAAGATCACCTACTCCGGGGCGCGCGGCGGCGCAGCCGGAACGGCCGGCCGGATCGACCGGTTCGCCGTCGGCATGGTGCTCACCTCCCAGGGGATCCCGGTCATCGCCGAAGGCGACGAGTTCCTCCGCTCCAAGGTCGTCGGGGGCGACTACACCACGGCGGAGAACTCCTACGACGCCTCCGACCCGGTGAACGCGATCCACTGGGGCGACAAGACCGCCGACGCGGCCGTGTTCCGCTACTACCGGGACGCCGTCGCGCTCCGGAAGGCCGCACCAGCGCTGCGCCTCACCGGCTGGGACGCCGTCCACAACCAGATGACCGCCCAGGTGGACGGCTCCGTGGTGGTCGGCCGCATCGGCTCCGACGCCGCGGCGCCCACGAGCCACGACACCGTCGTCGTCCACAACCCCACCGGCAGCACCTACGACGTGGGCCTGCCGCCGGGGGACGTGGACGAAGGTCCTCGACCGCGACGGCGCGGCCTCCGCCACCGGCGACACCTCCTGCGCCGGCCTCGCGGTGACGGTGTTCCGGAAGAACCGACACCGGGTGCGGCCGGTCAGTGGCCGGTCAGCTCCAGGACCTCGACGGCGGTGCCGTCGGCGACCCCGCCCGGCGGCACCACCGCGAGGGCGTCGGCGAGCGCCAGACCGCGGAGCATCGCCGGCCCGTCGAACCCGATCGGCACCGCGCCGCCCCCGGTGAACGCCACCGGCAGCAGCCGGGTGTCCCGTGCGCAGCCCGGCAGGTCGGCGGCGGCGACGACCCGGCGGGACGGGTCCGGCCGGCCCGCCAGCCGTCGGAGCAGCGGCAGGGCGAGGGTCACCGCTCCGGCCACCGCGGCGAGCGGGTTGCCGGGCAGGCCGACCAGGAGGCGGGCCCTCCCGTCGGCGGCGGGCGGCAGTTCGGCGAGCAGCATCGGGTGCCCGGGCCGCACCGCGACGGAGTCGACCGGCAGCCGGGCGCCCGGCCCGCCGAGTGCGTGGTGCAGGAAGTCCACCGGCCCGGCCGCGGTGCTGCCGGTGGTGACCACGACGTCGGCCGTCGAGCTGCGCAGGGCGGCGCCCAGCGGCCCGGCGTCGTCCGCCACCCGCCGGATCCCGGTCACCTCGGCGCCCGCACTCCGCAGCAGGGGCGGCAGCAGCGGGCCGAGGGCGTCACGCACCCGGCCGCCCCGCGGGAGGCCGGAGGTCAGCAACTCGTCTCCGAGCACCAGCAGTTCCACGGTCAGACGGCGGTGGACGGTCAGCCGGTCGTACCCGGCGGCCGCCGTCAGGCCCAGCACGGCCGGGGTGACGGTGGTGCCCGCCGCCAGCAGCAGGTCGCCCCGGCGGCACTCCTGGCCGCGCGGCCGGACGTCGCGGCCCGGTGCCGCCGGCTCCGGTGTCCGCCAGTACAGGACGCCGTCGGGTGCCGTCGCCCGCCCGTGCTCGCGGCGCAGCACGGACGTCGCACCGGACGGCAGCCGGGCGCCGGTGGCGACGGGTACGGCGGTGCCGTGGTCGAGCGGCCCGGCCTCGGCGCCGCCCGCGAGGACGCCGCCGTCGCGCAGCCGCCACGGTCCCGTCCCGGCCACCGCCCATCCGTCCATCGCTGAGGTGTCGAACGGCGGCAGGTCGGTGAGGGCGGTCAGCGGCTCGGCGAGCGTGTGGCCGAGCGCCTCGGGGAGGGCCCGGACGACGGCGGGCAGCGGTTGCCCGGCGCTGTCCCGGGCGGCCTCGCGCGCCGCTTCCCACGTCATGGCCCCGGCCGCGGCGCCGTGTTCGGCGCGGGTGCGCAGCGTCGGGCGGTTCACCGGGCACCGCCGGTCGGGGCGGGGCGTCGGCGGTAGACCAGGTAGGGGCGGACGAGGTAGCCGACGGGGGCGCTCCACACGTGCACCAGCCGGGTGAACGGCCAGGCCGCGAAGAGCAGGCAGGCCGAGAGCGCGTGCAGCTGGAACAGCAGCGGGGCGCCGGCCATCGCCTCGGGCCGGGGGTGGAGGGCGAACACCCCGCGGAACCAGATCGAGACGGTGGAGCGGTAGTCGTAGCCGCCGCCGACGACGTTGTGCACCGCGGTGGCGGCGAAGCCGAGCAGGACGGTCGCCGACAGCAGCGGGAAGAGCAGTTCGTCGCTGCGGTCGGTGACGATGCGGATCCGACGGTTCAGCAGTCTGCGGGCGCTCAGCATGCCGAGCCCGGTGATCATGGCCGTTCCGGCGACCGTGCCGAGCGAGACGGCCGTCAGGTGGTAGGCGTGCTCGGAGATCCCGGCCGCCTCCGTCCACGAGGCCGGGACGGCCAGGCCCACGACGTGGCCGCCGATCACCGCGAAGGCGCCCAGGTGGAACAGCGGGCTGCCCCAGCGCAGCCAGCGGTGCTCCAGCAGCTGGCTGGTGCGCGAGGTCCAGCCGAACTGGTCCTGCCGGTAGCGCCAGACGTGCCCGACCGCGAAGACGGCGAGGCAGATGTAGGGGAAGGCGACCCACAGCAGCAGGTCGGCGCCGGTGGCCGGTGCGGCGAGGGGGGTGCCTGCGGGGCTCATCGGTGGCCCTCCTTGGTCCTGGTCGGCAGGAGCGGGATCAGTGTCGAAGGGGCCGGCTCCGGCGGGACGAACGTCTGCGGCGGCGCGAACAGGCCGCCGCCGTACGGGTCGAGGCCGACCTCCTCGGCGGGCGGGCCCGCGGCGGCGAGTTCCGCGACCGCCGCGAGGTCGGCGGCGGTGGGCGGCGGGAGGAGGGTGAGGAGCGCGGCGAACAGGTGCCGGTAGGGGGAGCCGGCGTCGGCCAGCGAGTGCCGGATCAGTTCGAGTCCGCGCCGGTGCTGGCGCAGCGGCGCCTCGCCCGCGCCCGGGCCTTCGAGGGCGGCGAATTCGAGGACGACCGGGAGGTGGTCCGGGAGTTCGGCGGCGTCGGCCTCCCAGCCGGCGGCGCGGTAGCGCTGGGCGAGGGCGAGCAGGGCGGTGCCCCGGCGGCGGGTGTCGCCGTGCAGGTAGTAGGTCAGGTAGAGGCTGCTTCGGCGGCGCAGGTCGAAGACCTCGACGTAGTGGCGTTCCAGGGCGTCGGGCGGCTGCTCGGCGAACCAGGCGGTGAAGGCCGCGATCTCGGCGGCGGCCGGGGAGGGCTCCAGGGCCTCGGCCGTGGCGGCCAACTCCTGCCGCCCGAGGACCAGTTCGGTGTCCGGGTACTGGAGCAGCAGGGAGAGCAGGCGCAGCAGGAGCACACGCTGCGCGGTCTGCTCCGCCGTGCCGGCCGGACGGCTCCGGCGGGCCCGGGCCGGGATGCCGATGTGCGGTGCGTTCATGCCGCTACTCCCCCGTCCTTCTGCGCAGGGTGGGGATGCCGAGCGTCACCCGGCCGCCCCGGTCGCCGGAGACCTCGACCGGGCAGCGGTCCTCGATCCCGGCGAGGGCGGCGGCGTCCTCCTTGTGCGCGGCCGGCACGACGTACCGGTCGGCGTACTTGGCGACGGCGAGCAGCCGGTGCAGGTCCTCCGCCTCGCGGGCGGTGAGCCCGACGGCCTTCAGCGCGCCCTCGTCGCCCGCCTCGCCGAGGGCGCGCCCGCGCATGTGGGAGCGCAGCGCGGTGAGCTTCATCAGCACGCCGGCCACCACCTCGGTGTCCCCGGCGCTGAACAGCTCGGCCAGGTACTCCAGCGGGATGCGCAGCCGGGTGACGGCGGCGAAGACGTGGTCGGGGTCGTCCCGGCTGCCGCCCGCCGAGTCCACCGCGTCGAGCACCGGGGAGAGCGGGGGGACGTACCAGACCATCGGCAGGGTGCGGTACTCCGGGTGCAGCGGCAGGGCGACCTTGTAGGTGGAGACCAGCGCGTGCACGGGGGAGCGCCGGGCGGCCTCCAGCCAGTCCTCGGGGATGCCCGACTCCCGCGCCGCCGCGATCACTTCGGGGTCGTGCGGATCGAGGAAGACCCCGCGCTGGGCGTCCAGCAGGTCCTTGTCGTCGGGGGTGGCCGCGGCCTCGCCGACGCGGTCGGCGTCGTACAGCAGGAGGCCGAGGTAGCGCAGCCGGCCGACGCAGGTCTCGGAGCAGACGGTGGGCTGGCCGGCCTCGATCCGCGGGAAGCAGAAGGTGCACTTCTCGGCCTTGCCGGTGGCGTGGTTGACGTACACCTTCTTGTACGGGCAGGCGGTGACGCACATCCGCCAGCCGCGGCAGCGGTCCTGGTCCACCAGGACGACGCCGTCCTCGACCCGCTTGTACATCGCGCCGGACGGGCAGGCCGACACGCAGGCCGGGTTGAGGCAGTGCTCGCACAGCCGGGGCAGGTGGAAGAGGAAGGTCTGCTCGAACTCGAACTTCACCTTCTCGGCCCACTCGCCGGTCAGGTTGGGGTCGCCGCCCGCGTGCTCGGGCGCGCCGCCGAGGCCGTCCTCCCAGTTGGCGCCCCAGGTGATCGCCGTCGGCTCCCCGGTGAGGACCGAGCGCGGGCGGGCGACCGGGACGTCGTTCCCCGCCGGGGCGCTGACGAGGTTGTCGTAGTCGTAGGTGACCGGCTCGTAGTAGTCCTCGATGGACGGCAGGTCCGGATTGGAGAACAGCGACAGCAGCCGCTTGACGCGTCCGCCCGAGCGCAGGACGAGCCGCCCGCGCGCGTCGAGCATCCAGCCGCCCTTCCACTTCTCCTGGTCCTCGTAGCGGCGCGGGTAGCCGACGCCGGGCTTGGTCTCGACGTTGTTGAACCAGGCGTACTCGACTCCGGTGCGGTTGGTCCACGTCTGCTTGCAGGTGACCGAGCAGGTGTGGCAGCCGATGCACTTGTCGAGGTTCATCACCATCGCGATCTGGGCCATGACTTTCATCAGTAGGTCACCTCCTGCGAGCGGCGGCGGATCACGGTGACCTCGTCGCGCTGGTTCCCGGTCGGGCCGTAGTAGTTGAAGGCGTAGGTGAACTGCGCGTAGCCGCCGGCGAGGTGGGTGGGCTTGAGCAGCAGCCGGGTGAGCGAGTTGTGGATGCCGCCGCGCCGGCCGCTGACCTCGGTCTTCGGCACGTTCACGTTGCGGTCCTGGGCGTGGTACATGTACACCGTGCCCTCGGGCATCCGGTGGGTGACCACCGCCCGGGCGGCGACGACGCCGTTGCGGTTGTACGCCTCGATCCAGTCGTTGTCCTTCACGCCGATCCTCTCGGCGTCGCCGGTGGACATCCAGATGACCGGGCCGCCGCGGGACAGGTCGAGCATGTACTTGTTGTCCTGGTAGTTCGAGTGGATGGACCACTTGGAGTGCGGGGTGAGGTAGCGGACGGTGACCTCGGCCCGGCCGTCGCGCAGGTGCTCGTCGCCGTAGTGCCGGGGCGAGTTCAGCGGGGGCCGGTAGACGGGGAGTTGCTCGCCGACCTCGGACACCCAGTCGTGCTGGACGAAGAAGTGCTGCCGGCCGGTCAGGGTGTGCCAGGGCTTCTTGTGCTCGGTGTTGATGACGAACGGCGAGTAGCGCCGCCCGCCGGTCTCCGAGCCCGACCACTCGTACGAGGTCAGCACGGCGCGGGGCTGGGTGCGGGTGTCGGCGAAGGTGATCCGCTCCGCCTCGCGTTCGGCGGCGAGTTCGACCAGGCCCCCGCTGCCGGTCTGCCGCTCCAGCACCCGGAATCCCTCGGCGGCCAGCCGTCCGTTGGTGGTGCCGGACAGCGCGAGGACCGCCTCGCACATGTGGCTCGCGGTGGCGAGCGAGGGCCGTCCGGCGGCGATCCCGTCCTTTACGGTGCCGTTGCGGTGCCGGAGTTCGTCGATCTCCTTGTCCGGGACGACGGTGACGCCCTTGGTGGTGGTGCCCAGGGTGTCGAGTAGCGGGCCGACAGCACGCATCTTCTGCGCGATCGCGGTGTAGTCCCGCTCGACGACCGCCAGCTTCGGCATCGTCCTCCCGGGGACGGGTTCGCACTCGCCGGCCTTCCAGTCCCGCACCACCCCGCCGGGCTGGGCGAGTTCGTCCGGGGTGTCGTGCAGCAGCGGCACGGCGATGACGTCGGTGCGGGTGCCGAGGTGGTCGGCCGCCAGCTCGCTGAACCGGTCGGCGAGGGCCAGGAAGGTGTCGTAGTCGGTGCGCGCCTGCCACGGCGGGGCGATGGCCGGGGTGAAGGCGTGCATGAAGGGGTGCATGTCCGTGCTGGACAGGTCGTCCTTCTCGTACCAGGTGGCGGCGGGGAGGACGACGTCGGCGTACAGGCCGGTCGAGGTCATCCGGAAGTCCATGGTGACCAGCAGGTCGAGCTTGCCCTCGGGCGCCTCCTCCCGCCACACCACGTCCTTCGGCCGCCCCTCGGGCGGTGTCTCCTCGGAACGCACGGCCGCGTCGGTGCCCAGCAGGTGGCGCAGGAAGTACTCGTTGCCCTTGCCGGAGGAGCCGAGCAGGTTGGCCCGCCACACGGTCAGCACCCGCGGGAAGTTGGCGGGGTCGTCGGGGTCCTCGGCGGCGAACCGCAGCCGTCCCGACTTCAGCTCGTCGACGACGTGCTCGGCGACCGGCCGGCCGGCCCGGGCTGCCTCGTCCGTCAGGTCGAGCGGGTTGCGGTTGAAGCCGGGGTGGCCGGGCGTCCAGCCCAGTCGCACGGCCTGCGCCAGGCAGTCGGCGAAGCCCTTGCCCCGGAACCGTCCCTCGCCGAGCGGGGAGGCGATCTCGTCGGGTCCGAACGCCTCGTAGCGCCACTGGTCGGAGTTCAGGTACCAGTACGAGGTGCCAGCCATGTGCCGGGTGGGCCGCTGCCAGTCGAAGGCGAACGACAGGTGCTGCTGCCCGGTGACCGGGCGGACCTTCTCCTGGCCGACGTAGTGCGCCCAGCCGCCGCCGTTGACGCCCTGGCAGCCGGTCATGGTGATGAGCGCCAGGAAGGCCCGGTAGATGGTGTCGGAGTGGAACCAGTGGTTGGTCCCGGCCCCCAGCGCGATCATGGACCGGCCGTTGGTGCGCTCGGCGTTGCGGGCGAACTCGCGGCCGATGCGGGCGGCCTGCTCGGCCGGCACGGAGGTGATCGTCTCCTGCCAGGCCGGCGTGCAGGGCTGCGAGGCGTCCTCGTACGAGGACGGCCAGCTGCCCGGGAGCCCGGGGCGGTGCACCCCGTACTGGGCGAGCATCAGGTCGAAGACGGTGGTGACGAGCCGGCCGCCGATCCGGCGCACCGGCACCCCGCGCACCAGGACGGAGCCGCCCTCGGTGGCGCCCTCGTCGAAGCGGGGCAGCGCGATCTCGACGGTCTCCTCGGCCCGCTCCAGCAGGCTCAGCTCGGGCACGACGTCGCCCAGGTCGAGGTTCCAGCGGCCCTGTTGCTTCGCCCAGCGGAAGCCGAGCGAGCCGTTCGGCACGACGGGCTCGCCGGTGGCCGAGTCGACGAGGACGGTCTTGGACCCGGCGTGCTCCGTGTCCTGCCCGAGGTCGGCCGCGGTCAGGAAGCCGTCCGGGACGAGGCCGTGCTCGTGCTCGCGCAGGGCCACCAGGAACGGGGCGTCGGTGAACGTGCGCAGGTAGTCCCGGAAGTAGGGCACTTCGCGGTCGACGAGGAACTCGCGCAGGACCACGTGGCCCATGGCCATGGCCAGCGCGCCGTCCGTGCCGGGGTGCGGGGCGAGCCACTCGTCGGCGTGCTTGACGTTGTCGGCGTAGTCGGGGCTGACCGCGACGATCTTGGCGCCGTTGTAGCGGGTCTCGGTCAGGAAGTGCGCGTCGGGCGTGCGGGTCACCGGGATGTTGGAGCCCCACATGATCAGGTAGCCCGCGTTCCACCAGTCCGCGGACTCCGGCACGTCGGTCTGGTCGCCCCACACCTGCGGCGAGGCGACGGGCAGGTCCGCGTACCAGTCGTAGAACGACAGCAGCGTCCCGCCGATCATCGAGTGGTACCGGGCCCCGGCCGCGAACGACGCGATCGACATCGCCGGGATCGGCGAGAAGCCCGCCACCCGGTCCGGACCGTACGTCCTGACGGTGTGCACCTGGGCGGCGGCGACCAGCTCGGTCGCCTCGTCCCAGCCCGCGCGCACCAGGCCGCCCTTGCCGCGCGCCCTCTTGTACGCCCGCGCCTTCGCCGGGTCCCCGGTGATCTCGGCCCACGCCGCCACCGGATCGCCCAGGCGCCCGCGGGCCTCGCGCCACAGCTTCAACAGCTCGCCCCGCACGTACGGGTAGCGCACCCGGCTCGGCGAGTAGGTGTACCAGGAGAACGACGCCCCGCGCGGGCAGCCGCGCGGCTCGTACTCCGGACAGTCGGTGCCGATGGACGGGTAGTCGGTCGCCTGGTGCTCCCAGGTGATGATCCCCTCCTTGACGTACACCATCCAGGAGCAGGAACCCGTGCAGTTGACACCGTGGGTGGACCGCACGACCTTGTCGTGGGACCAGCGGTCCCGGTAGAAGCCCTCCCACTCCGTGCCCCCCTCGCCGAACGCGGCGCGGCCGTCGGCCGACACCTCACGGCGGGTCAGCAGGCGTCTCGCCGCCAGCGGCCAGTGCTGTCGTTCGCGGGGCCCGGGGTCACCCGCAGCGCTCTCCTCGTCCATGGCCCGAACGCTAGGCAGTGCCCGCAGGGCCGCGCGGGGGCCGAAGGTCCCTGATCATCCGGCCGGCCGGCCCCGGGACACCGGCCGGGAACCAGGCCCTCCGGCACCCCGGTCCGGGACGGTCGGCAGGGACCGCGCAAGGCCCCGGACCAGCAGGCTGATGCCCGACCGAGCCCGAGGCCACCGGCGTGCACGACCTGACGGCCGCGCACCGGAGAGACGGAGAACCCCATGGACACCCGACCGAACGGGACGAGAGCGGCCGCGCCGGCCTCCGGGAGGCGGACCCTGATGCTGGCCCTGGCCACCCTCGGCTTCGCCCTCAACTTCTGGGCCTGGGCGTTGATCAGCCCGCTCGGCCCGCGGTTCAAGGACTCCCTCGGCCTCAGCTCCTTCCAGCAGTCCCTCCTCGTCGCCGTGCCGGTGATCGTCGGGTCGCTGGGCCGCATCCCGGTCGGCGCGCTCACCGACCGCTACGGCGGCCGGGTGATGTTCCCGCTGGTGTCCGCCGCCACCATCGTCCCGGTGCTGTACCTCGGGCTCGCCGGGCACTCCTCGCTGACCGAACTGCTCGTCGGCGGGTTCTTCCTGGGCATCGCCGGCACCTCCTTCGCCGTCGGCGTGCCCTTCGTCAGCGCCTGGTTCCCGCCGGAGCGGCGCGGCGCGGCCGTCGGCGTGTTCGGCGCCGGCATGGGCGGCACCGCCATCAGCGCCCTGACCACCGTGAACCTGGTCAAGGGCCACGGCACCGCCGCCCCCTTCGTCCTCACCGCGGTCGTGCTCGCCCTCTACGCGGTGGTGGCACTGCTCCTGCTGCGCGACGCCCCCGGCCGGACGGTGCCCTCCGAGCCGCTCGCCCGCCGCCTCGGCGCGGCGCTCCGGCTGCGCGTCACCTGGCAGGCCTCCGCCCTGTACGCGGTCGCCTTCGGCGGCTACGTCGCCTTCTCCGTGTACCTGCCGACCTACCTCAAGACCGCCTACGGACTCCAGAGCGCCGACGCGGCCAACCGGATGGCCGGGTTCGTGCTGCTCGCCGTCCTGATGCGGCCGGTCGGCGGCTGGCTGTCCGACCGCACCAGCCCCGTACGGGTCCTGACCTGGGCGCTCGCCGTGGTCGCCCTCGGCGCCCTGGTCCAGGGCTTCACCCCCGCACTCGCGCCGCTCGGCACGGCGGCCTTCCTCGCCATGGCCGCGGCGCTCGGCGCCGGCAGCGGCGCGGCCTTCGCCCTGGTCGCCCTCCTCGCCCCCGCGAACCAGGTCGGCTCCGTCACCGGCGTGGTCGGCGCGGCCGGCGGCCTCGGCGGCTTCGTCCCGCCGCTCGTGATGGGCGCCCTGTACGGCAGCTACCACTCGTACGCGGCCGGCCTGGCGGCCCTCACCCTGGTCGCCCTGGCCGCCGTGGTCTTCACCGCCACCCGGGTCCGGCGCGCCGTCCGCGCCGCCTGACCCGTCCTCCGACCGACGAGGAGAACCCCGACATGTGCGAGTACTGCGGGTGCCGGGCGATGGCCGCCATCCGCGGTCTGACGAACGAACACGAGGCGGCGGTCAACCTGATCGGCACGGCCCGGGTCGCCCACCGCGAGGGCGACCCGGGCCCGGACGGCCGAGGCCGCCCGGGCGATCGCCGCGATCCTGCGCCCGCACACCGAGGTCGAGGAACACGGCCTGTTCCCGGCCCTGGCCGGCGAGTTCCCCGAGCACATCGCCGCCCTGGAGGCCGACCACCGCCGCATCGAAGCCGTCCTCGCCGAGGCCGCGGCCGGCATCCCCACCGGCATCACACCGGTCCGCCGGAGCGGAGCCGGGCGGGGCCGACGGGGTCCGTCGCGTTCGGCGGCACCCCCGTGCCGCGTCCGGAGCTCCGGTGCAGCCGCCGTGCTCGTGGATGCCCCTGGTGGGCGAGCAACTCCACGACCTTGTCGACGGCGGCCTCGACGGCCTCGTGCTCCCAGATCCTCAGGGGCAGCCAACCCAGCCGGACGAGGTTCGCATCGGTGTGCCGGTCGCGACGCACGTTGTCGTCGAGCTTCCGCCACCACCATTCGGCGTTGTGCTTCGGCGCGTGCAGGTGCTCGGGGCACGCGTGCCAGAAGCAGCCCTGCACGAACACCGCGGTACGCCAGGGCACGAAGGTGATGTCCGCCCTCCGGCGCCGCATGGTGGGGAGGGGAAGGTCCACCCGGTAGCGGAAGCCGAGTGCGTGCAGCGCCCGCCGGAGGGCGAGTTCGGGCGCGGTGTTCACACGGCGCTGGGCCCGCATCACCCGGCGGGCGTCGGCGTCCCTCGGTCGCGGGACCACCTGCCGGGCACCCGTCTCTTCCATGCCCCGATCAACTCCGGCCCGGCCCGGGTGGTCACTGCGACCCGTCGCCGACCCCGAGCGGCCCGCGACCGTCGGAGGTGACGCCCTGCCGGAAATTGCTTGGACTGCACCGGGGCCGTCGCGGGAGACTGTGGCTTCTGCCCCTCTGTACAAGGTTTTTGACGATTAGTCATACATCATTTCATTTGCCGGGAGGGGCAGTCGCTGGGCTTCGCACGACGCAACGAGGTCGGGATGGGATCGTCCGAGACATTCCGAGGAGCACCGGGCAGGCGTTCGGTGCTCCTCGCACTCCGCTACTACGGACGGGAGCTGGCCCGGCTCCCGTACCTCACGGTGCCGGCCATGCTGCTGCCGGCGTTGGGCAACATCGGGATCGCCTACCTCGCGCCGCTGGCGGTGGCGAAGCTCGTCGGCAAGATCGCCTCCCCCACCGGGGCCGGCTCCGGCTCGCTGCTCCCGTACGTCCTGGGCTTCGCCGGCGCCCTGCTGGCCGGGGAGGCGGTGTGGCGCGTCGGCCTGCACTGCCTGAACCGCCTCGACGCCCTCGGCATCGAGCACCTCTACGTGATCGGCATGGACGAGCTGTTCGCCAAGGACGCGGCGTTCTTCCACGACAACTTCGCCGGCTCGCTGACCAAGCGGGTGCTGAGCTTCGCCTCCCGTTTCGAGGACTTCGTCGACACGCTGACCTTCTCGGTCGTGGCCAGCTTCGTGCCGCTGGTCTTCGGCTCGGTGGTGCTGTGGCGCTACGAACCGCTCCTCGTGGTCGGGCTGCTGGTGATGATCGCGCTGACGGCGCTGTGCGCGGCCCCGCTCATCCGCCGTCGCCAGGCACTGGTCAACGAGCGCGAGGAGGCGATCGCCCGGGTGTCCGGCCACGTCGCCGACAGCCTGATGAACATGGACACCGTCCGGGCGTTCGCGGCCGAGCGGGGCGAGGCGGCCGAACACCGGTCCCGTGTCGCCGAGTCGCGCCGGCTCTCGCTGCGGTCCTGGGACTACGGCAACCTGCGCATCGACACCCTGGTCGCGCCGATGTCGGTGCTCACCAACGCCCTCGGCCTGCTGCTGGCGGTGACCCTCGGCGGGGGCCGGCACAACGTGGAGGCGGTGGTGGTCGCCTTCACCTACTACAGCAACGCGACGCGGATCATGTTCGAGTTCAACCAGATCTACCGCCGGCTGGAGAGCTCGCTGACGGAGGCCGCACAGTTCACGGAGCTGCTGCTCACGCCGCCGACCGTGCTCGATCCCGCCGTGCCGGAACCGCTGCTGCGCCGGGGCGCGGACGTCCGCTTCGAGCGGGTGCACTTCGCCCACGCGGGCGCGGACCCGATCTTCCGGGGCCTCGACCTCACGGTGCCGAGCGGGGCGAAGTTCGGACTGGTCGGCCGGTCCGGCGGCGGGAAGACCACCCTCACCCGGCTGCTGCTGCGGATGACGGACGTCGACGCCGGACGGATCCTGATCGGCGGCCAGGACATCACCCGGCTGCGCCAGGCCGACCTGCGCAGCCTGATCGCCTACGTGCCGCAGGACCCGGCGATGTTCCACCGGTCGCTTCGGGACAACATCGCGTTCGCCCGGCCGGGCGCCACCGACGCCGAGATCCGCCGCGCCGCGGAGGCCGCGCACGTCACGGAGTTCACCGACGCGCTGCCGCAGGGCTTCGACACCATGGTGGGCGAGCGCGGCATCAAGTTGTCCGGCGGACAGCGGCAGCGGGTCGCCCTCGCCCGGGCGATCCTGCGCGACGCGCCGATCCTGCTGCTCGACGAGGCGACCAGCGCCCTGGACTCGGAGAGCGAACTCCTCGTCCAGGAGGCCCTGTGGCGGCTCATGGAGGGACGGACGGCACTGGTGGTGGCGCACCGGCTGAGCACGGTCGCCACCATGGACCGGCTCGTCGTCCTGGACCGCGGACGGATCGTCGAACACGGCACCCACGAGGAACTGCTCGCATCGGAGGGCACCTACGCGAAGCTCTGGCAGCACCAGTCGGGCGGCTTCCTCGACGACACCCCGGACCGCGCCGACCCTGCCCGTGCCGACCCTGCCCGTGCCGACCTGCACTGACGCCGGCCGCGGCGCTCTCCGCGCATCCGGGGCGACGTGGTCGGGGCCGGCCGTACCGGCAGTCGGTCGCCGACGTCGCGGACCCGGGCGAAATGCCGCAGCCGCGGTCCGGCGACGGCGACCATGGGGGCGTACGCGTTCTCCGGCCGCTGCGGAGGTGCCCAGGTGACTGGCATGACGAGGCCGGTCCCCGTGTCGCTGCGCGGGTACCGGCGGGCGTGGCTGGGCCGGGACGTGCTCGCCGGGGTGACGCTGTCGGCGGTCGCGATCCCCGAGGTCATGGGGTACACCTCGATCGCCGGCATGCCCGTCGTCACCGGCCTGTACACGCTGGTCCTGCCGGCGATCGCCTTCGCCGTGCTGGGCTCGTCGAAGCTGCTGGTCGTCGGCGCGGACTCCGCCACCGCGGCGATCCTCTCCGCCGGGCTGCTCGGGCTCGGGGTGGACGGTCTCGTCCCGGGGTCGCCGCAGTGGGTGGGGCTGGCAGGGCTGGTCGCCCTGCTGTCGGGCGTGATCCTCGCCGCCGCGCGGCTGCTGCGGCTCGGCTTCCTCGCCGACTTCCTGTCCGCGGCCGTCCTGATCGGGTTCCTGACGGGTGTCGGTGTCCAGGTGTCGACGGCTCAGATCCCCGAGCTGCTCGGCATCCCCAGGGGCCGTGGCAACTGGTTCCAGCAGCAGTGGTCCTGGATGTCCCGCCTGGACGAGGTCTCCTGGCGCACCGCCGCCTTCGGCGCCGCCACCGTCGTGATCATCGTGGCCTTCAAGCGCCTCCTGCCCCGGTTCCCCGGTTCCGTCGTGGCGGTGGTGGTGCTGATCGCCGTGTCAGCGGCGACGGACGCCTCGGGCCACGGGGTCGCCGTCGTCGGCGCCGTCGAGGGCGGCTTCCCACCGCTCGGCCTGCCGTCCGGGCTGTCCCCCGGCGACGTGTCCGCGGTCTTCTCCGTCGCGGTCTCCTGCTTCGTCCTGATCCTGGCCCAGAGCGCGGCCACGGCCCACGGTTACGCGACCCGCCACGGCGACCGCGTCGACGTCGACCGCGACCTGGTCGGCCTGTCGGTCGCCAACATCGCCGCCGGGCTGAGCGGCACCTTCGTCGTCAACGGCTCCCCGACGAAGACGGAGATCCTCGACCAGCAGCGCGGCCGGACCCAGGTCGCCAACCTCACCATGGCGTTCCTGTCGCTCCTGGTCGCGCTGGTCTTCACCGATCTGCTGGCCGACATGCCGCTCGCGACGCTGGCCGGGATCGTGTTCCTGGTGGGCCTCGACCTGATCGACGTGCGCGGTCTGCGGCGGATCCGCACCCGGCGCCGCAACGAGTTCGTCGTGGCCGTCGCCACCGCCCTCGCGGTGTTCTGCATCGGTGTCGAGCAGGGCGTGCTGCTGGCCCTCGCGCTGTCCCTGTTCGAGGTGGTCCGGCGGGAGTACCGGCCCAAGGACTTCGTCGTCGGCGTCACCGGCGAGGGCGTGCCCACCTACACGGTCGCCGGGCCGGGGGTCGAGAGTGCGCCCGGCCTGATCGTCTTCCGCTTCAACGCGGAGCTCTTCTACGCGAACGCGAGCCGCTTCGCCGACCAGGTCAGGGCGCTCGTCGACGGCGCGCCCCATCCGGTGCGCTGGCTGGTGCTCGACGCCGCGGGCATCGCCGACGTCGACTACTCCGCCGGGGTCCGCCTGCACAGCCTGCTCGACTTCCTCGCCACGCGCGGCGTCACCTTCGTCCTCGCGCGGCCCGACGCGGCCCTGGTGGACACCCTGAAGGTCTACGAGTTGTGGCAGCGGATCCCGCCGGAGAACGTCTTCGGCAACCTGATCGACGCCGTCCGCGCGTATCCGGGAGGCCGGTCACCCGGTTCCCCGCCCGAGGAGCCCCCGGCCGGGTGAGCCCGGCCCGGTCCTCGCGCACTCCCGGGCCTGGCCACGGGCTCGGGCGCGTACGGCGTCAGCGGGGCCGCGCGGTGCGGGTGAAGGCGCGGCGCGGGCGCTCGGCGGGACGCCGCGGCGGGGGACGAACTGCCCGCGAGGGCCGTCGCACTGCCGTGGCCGACTCTACGGGCGACCTCCTCCACCGGTAGCCGGTGGTCTCCAGCAGTTCCTCGGCACGGGCGAGGCGTTGGTCCAGCAGTCAGGGGTGCAGGGTGTTTCCGGTCGCCGTGGTGAAGCGCCGGGGGCTCACCCCTCGGGTCGGGAAGTCGCGGGGAGCAGCCGGGGACGTGCACGGGACTACGACCCGTCTCGCACCGGATCGTGACGTCGCGCCATCACCGCCACCTCTCGGCCGGACGCGCGCACCGGCACTATGACACGCCTCACACGGAGTCGTGACGCTGCGTCATTCGCGCTGCTCGCCGTGGACATGTCCAACTCCCGTGGCCGGATTCGTCAGTAAGCCGTCATTGCCGCCACTCCCCGGCCGGACACAGGCTGTGACGGTGTCCCAGCGACGAGTTGTTGTGGTGGTCTACCCGGGTGCCCAGGCCCTCGACATCACGGGCCCGATCGAGGTGTTCGACACCGCCAACCGGCGGCGTCCCGGAGAGGAGGGCGAGTACCGGATCGAGATCGTCTCGCCCCGTGCGCCGCGGGTGCGGACCAGCACGGGCATCGTGATCGAGGCCGAGCCGCTCGGGACGGGCGAGGGCCCGATCGACACGCTGGTCGTGCCGGGCGGCTGGAGCCTCCCCGAGGCACTGGCCGACCGGGAGCTGGTCTCCTGGATCGGGCGGGCGGCCGGGCGCTCGCGACGGGTGGTGTCCGTCTGCGGTGGCGCCTTCCTGCTTGCCGAGGCGGGTCTGCTCAACGGCCGCAGGGCCACCACCCACTGGGCGTTCTGCGACGAGCTGGCCCGACGCTACCCGGAGGTGGCCGTCGACCCGGATCCGATCTTCGTCTGGGACGGCACCTACGCGACCTCGGCCGGCGTGGCCAGCGGGATCGACCTGGCCCTCGCCCTGGTCGAGGCCGATCACGGCGCCTCCTTCGCGCTGGAGGTGGCCCGTTTCCTGGTGCTGTTCTTCAAACGGAACGGCGGCCAGTCGCAGTTCAGCACGATCCTGGAGGCCCAGCTGGCCGACCGTCCGCCGATCCGGGCCGCGCAGGAGTGGATCCTGGAGAACCTCGAACAGCCTCTGCCCGTACCCGAGGTGGCCCGGCGCGCCAACATGAGCGTACGCAACTTCGCCCGGGTGTTCCGGCGCGAGGTCGGCACTCCGCCGGGCCAGTACATCGAGCGGATGCGCATCGCCCGGGCCCGGAAACTGCTGGAGTCCACCGAACTACCGGTCGGCCAGATCGCCCGCCGTTGCGGATTCGCCTCCGCCGAAACCTTCTTCCGTTCCTTCGGCCGGACGCTGGAGCTCACTCCGAACGAGTACCGCCGGCGGTTCCAGGCCCTCGCGCCGGCCGGTCTGGTCCTCGGTACCGGCCCGGCAGAGAGGAGTGCCACCCCGTGACCACCGACATCCGGGAGACGACCCCGCCGACGGGCCCCACCGGCATCCGGGCGACCCCGCCCGGGGACACCACGGGCGCGACCGCAGGGGTCCGCGTCGTGGACCACCTGGCGGCCGCTCTGGCCGAGGACGGAGTCCGGCAGGTGTTCGGCATCGGCGGCGCGAACATCGAGGACCTGTACGACGCCCTGCACCGCCTCGGGGACCGCCCGCGCACCGTCGTCGCCAAGCACGAGTTCTCGGCCGTCACGATGGCCGACGGGTACGCCCGCACCACTGGGCGGCTCGGCGTCGTCGCAGCCACCTCCGGCGGCGGCGCGATGAACCTGCTCCCGGGCCTGGCGGAGGCGTACGCCTCACGCGTCCCGGTGCTGGCCCTCGTCGGGCAGCCACCCACCGCCCTGGACGGGCTCGGCGCCTTCCAGGACACCAGCGGACGGGCCGGATCGCTCGACGCCCACCGACTGTTCGCGCCGGTCAGCCGCTTCTGCGCCCGGGTCGAGGACCCGCACGCACTGCCGCGGCTGCTCGCCGAGGCGATGGCCGCGGCCCGCTCGCACCCGCGCGGGCCCGCGGTGCTCCTGCTGCCCAAGGACGTCCAGCAGGCCACCCTGACACCCCGCGGGACGGCACCGCCCACCCCGGCACCCGAACCGCGCACCCCGACCGTGCGGCTGGACCGCGCGACGGAGCGGCTGCGCACCGCCACCCGGGTGCTGGTGATCGCCGGCGAGGGCGTCGCCGCGGCCGGGGCGAAGCAGGAACTCGCCGACCTGACAGCGAGGTTGGGCGCCTGGGTGGCGGTCACCCCGGACGCCAGGGACGTGTTCGACAACGACGACCAGCACTTCGCGGGCGTGGCCGGGGTGATGGGGCATCCGAACGTCCTGGACTGTCTGCGGCGGGCCGAGCTCTGTCTGCTCGTCGGCACCCGCCTGCCGGTGCTGGCCCGCGGCGGGCTGGAGTCGGCCCTGGCCGAGACCCCCGTGATCTGCGTCGATCCCGAGCCGCCGTTCGTCCCGTCCGTCCCCGGACTCCACCTCTCCGGCGGTCTGCGTGACACCCTGCGGCAACTGGCCTCCCGGCTCGCCGCCGGCGTCCGTCCCGCCCCCGGGCACGCCGGTCCGGTTCCGCTGGCGCCCCCGCCTCCCGGTGCCGGAGGCCTCTCCCACACCGCGGCGGTGGCCGCGGTGGCGGACGCCCTTCCGCCGGACGCCAACGTCTTCGTGGACGCCGGGAACACCGGAGCCAGCGCGATCCACCGGCTCCGGGCGACGCGGCGGGGGCGGTTCGTGGTGGCCGTCGGCATGGGCGGCATGGGTTACGCCTTCGGCGCCGGCATCGGGGCGGCACTCGCCACCGGGCAGCGCAGCTACGTGCTCGCCGGGGACGGAGCGTTCTTCATGCACGGCATGGAGGTGCACACCGCGCTCGAGTACGGCGCTCCCGTCACCTTCGTGATCCTCAACAACAACGCCCACGCCATGTGTGCCACCCGCGAGCAGCTGTTCCTGGGTGCTCCGAACCCGGCCAACCTCTTCCTCCCCTCGGACATCGCCGCCGGTGCGGCAGGCATGTTCCCCTCCCTGGCCGTGCACCGGGCCACCACCGGACCGCAGCTGCGACGGGCACTGCTGCGCGGCAACACGACGAGCGGTCCGGTCCTGGTGGCCGTGGACGTCGACCCCGCGGAGATCCCCCCGTTCCTTCCCTTCCCGAACGCAGCCGGCCCCGTGCCGGCCGACCACGAGGAGAGCGCTCATGAACGCCGCACCGTCCACACCGGCTGAGCCGTCCGGCCCGACCGATGCGCCCGGCCCGACCGGCGTGCCCGGTCTGACCACGGTGGAGAACACCGCACCGGCCGTCCTGGCGGCCCGCTGTGCGGAACTGACCCGCCCGGCCCATCCGCACCAGGAGGTCTACGGGCAGTACTGCACGATCCACGCGTACGTCGACTGCCCGCCGGACGACGCGTACGCCTACCTGCGTCAGGGGCACCACCTGGAGGAGTGGACGTTCAGCCTGCGGAACTTCGAGCCCGCCGGCACCCCCGGTCTGTGGGTCGGGGACGACCTGCTGGAGGCCGGGACCAGGATCTACTGCCGGGTGGAGTCCAACGCCGAGGCCCGGACGGTGGACTTCCACTGCGCCTGGGACCAGGGCGAGCAGCTCTGGATGATCTACCTGATGCGGGTCGTGCCCGCCGAACCGGTGCTGGGGCGGCCCGGTTCCGTCATCACCTGGACCAACTGCCGGCACCCGCACTACGACGCCAACCCGCGCCCCGAGCTCGCCCCGGGCCCGGACCGGGTCTGGGTGGGCGCGTACTGGGACCTCTTCTACGCGGGGCACACGGTGGAGATGGCCAACCTCAAGGCGATCCTGGAGCACCGCTCCCACAACTCCCTGCCGGTGGGCGTGCCGCCGCGTTCGGCGGTCGCCGCTGCCGGTCCGGGGGCGAAGTGAAGACCGTCAGCCTCACCGACGTCTCCGGCCACCTGCCCGGGGAGCCGGTTCCCGCCTCGTACTACACCGACCACCCGGGGGCGGAGGACAGGCTCAGGGACAGCCCGATGTTCCGCGTCCCGGCGCTGCGGCACCACGTGACCGGGGAGAGCAACGTGGACCTGGTGGAGCAGGCCGTCCAGCCGCTGATCGAGCGCCACGGCCGGGCCGAGATCCGGGCGGTGGACGTCCTGCTGGTGCACAGCCAGCTGCCGGACAGCCCGTTCGTCGGGGCCGGCACCGAGGTCGCGCGCCGGCTCGGTCTGAACCCGTCCTGGCTGATCGACGTGGCCAACGCGGGCTGCGCCTCCTTCGTCCACATGCTGGAGCTGGCCGGGCAGATCCTCCGCACCACCGAGGCGAGGACGGCGCTGATCTGCAACGCGCAGACCGCCGCCGGGCAGCTCTTCACCCAGTCCGAGGTGCGACGGCTCGCCCAGGCCGCGATCCCCGGGGACGGCTGCGGCGTCGGCTACCTCACCACGTCGGCGGCCTCGCCGGTGCTGGCCGTGGCCGGCCGCCACATCGGCGCCCACGGTGGGGACATGACGGCCGTCCTGGAGGACGGCCGGCGCTACTGGGAACCGGGGCGGTCCCAGCTGCGGATCGGCTTCACCGAGGAGAGCGTCGGTACCGTCCTCGAACGCGGCAACCGGCTGGTGCCCGACCTGGTCTCCGAGGTCTGCGCACGGATCGGCGTCCCCACCGCGGAGATCGACGTGCTGGTCACCAACCAGCCCAACCGTGCGTTCCTGGAGAACTGGCGGCGTTCGCTGGGACTTCCGCCCGACCGGCATCCCGACACCTTCGACCGGTGCGGCAACCTCTTCGGCGCCGCCATCCCCGTCACCCTGGACCGGGCGCGGCGGTCCGGTCGGGTGAAGGACGGCGACCTGGTGGTGCTGGGCGGCTTCGCGCACGCCGGCGACTACGCGGGTGCGGCAGCCGTCCGCTGGGGCGCCGGGGGCGGGTGAGCGCCCGCTCGCCGAACCGGGGCCCGACCGCCGACGACATCGCACGGTGGCGTTCGGCGGCGACCCGACCCGCCGCCCCGCCCGCCCGGTGCCCCGTGCGCACCCGCCGGCGTCCGGCAAGCGGTCGCCGTCGGCGTCACTCCGGCCGGGGGCGCCGCGGCCCGTCCAGGAGCAGGCCGTCCAGGAGCAGGCCGATCAGCCGCCGTGGGTCGTACTGCGGGTCGGCGCCTCCGATGCACAGGTTGCCGATGCCGCGCATCAGTTCGTAGGGCCGGATGCCCGCCCGGATCTCACCCGCCTCGGCCGCGGCGTCGAGCAACTGCCCGCAGACCGGTAGCAGGCGGTCGAGGAACTGGCCGTGCAGGGCGGCGAAGCCACTGCTGTCGGACTGCATCGCGTCGGCCAGTCCGTGCTTGGTGACCAGGAAGTCGACGAAGAGGTCGATCCACTGCCGCAGGGCGGCGAACGGGGAACCGGCACCGGCCAGCAGCTCCGGGCCGGCCTGCGCGCACTCCTCGATCTGGTGGCGGTAGACGGCCGTGACGAGATCGGCGCGGGTCGGGAAGTGCCGGTAGATCGTTCCCGTCCCCACCCCCGCCTTTTCCGCGATCCGGCGGATCGGCGCGTCGACGCCGGAGGCCACGAACACCTCGGCGGCGGCCGCGAGCAGCGCCTGTTGGTTGCGCAGCGCGTCGGCCCGCTTGCTCCTGGCCGGCGCCCCTCCCGTGGGGCTCTCGCTGGACACGACTCTCCGCTCCCTCCGACACCCGTTGACAAAACGGAACGATGTTCCGGATAGTAAACGGGACAGCGTTCCGCTTCAGGCTAGCCGAAGCGGGGCGCAGCCGGCCATCACCCGTGCCCGCCGCCGCCCGTTCCGGTCGGCCGCGGCACCCGCCACAGTAGGGAGACCCGCCCGCCATGCACGCATCCACCCGCACAGCCCCCGTCCCCGTCCTGTCGTACGGCCCCCTGGTCCTGCCCGTGCCCGGACGCCCCGTGGACCTCGAGGTACGCGTCTCCGCCCCCGCCTCCGGGACCGGCCTCTCCGTCGTCCTGCTCTCCCACGGGCACGGCCCCTCGAACAACCTCTCCTCGCTGAACGGTTACGCCCCGCTCGCCCACGCCTGGGCCGCCCAGGGCTTCGTCGTCGTCCAGCCCACCCACCTCACCTCCCGCACGCTGAGCCAGCTGGTCGCCGACGCCCCCGGCGCACCGGACTTCTGGCGCTCCCGCGCCGAGGACATGGGCCACGTCCTCGACCGGCTCGACGTGATCGAGCGCACCGTGCCGCAGCTCGCGGGACGGATCGACCCCACCCGGGTCGCCGTCGCCGGGCACTCGCTCGGCGGCTTCACCACCGCCCTCCTGCTGGGCGCCGGACTCACCGACCCGGACACCGGGAAGGTGGTGCACCTGGCCGAGCCGCGGATCAAGGCGGGCGTCCTGCTCGCCGCACCCGGCAGGGGCGGCGACGCCTTCAACGGGCCCATGGCCGAGCAGTGGCCGATCGTCGGCGCCGTCGACTTCTCCACCATGACCACCCCCGCCCTGGTCGTCGCGGGGGACGAGGACGACTCCCGGCACTTCACCGACATGGGCCCGGACTGGCACGCCGACCCCTACGCCCTCGCCCCCGGCCCCAAGTCCCTGCTCACCCTGTTCGGGGCGGAGCACGGTCTCGGCGGGATCGCCGGATACGACGCCGCCGAGACCACCGACGAGAACCCCGGACGGGTCGCCGCCCTCGCGCGACTCACCGCCGCCTACCTCCGCAGCCGGCTCCACCCCGGCGACCCGGCCTGGCAGACCGCGTGCGAGGCGCTGGCGGCCGACCCCGACCCGGTCGGACGGGTCGAGGCCAAGTAGCCCGCCGGGGCTGAACGGACGGACCCCGCGCGGTGTCCCCGGCCCCCGCGCGCGGCCGGCCGGCCGATACGATCGGCGCGTGACGGGAACAGGACGACTGCCGACGGTCCGCGAGGCGGACGTCCGGCGATGGCTGCCGATCGGGCTGCGGACGGCCGCGACCCTGCTGGTGCCGTGGATCGTGGTGCTGGCCCTGTCCGTCCGCCGCTTCGGTGCGCGCAACCTCGCCAACTCCTGGGTCTGGCTGGACGTCATGGAGGTGGCGGCGCTGCTGCTGCTCGCCGCACTGGTGCGCCGCCGCCACCGGGCCACCAGCCCGCTGGCCGCCGCCACCGCCGTCCTGCTGGCGATGGACGCCTACTTCGACATCTGGTCCGCGCACCACGGCCACGACTACCTGCTCGCCCAAGTCCTCGCCTACTGCGCCGAGTTGCCCGCGGCGACGGTCCTCGCCGTGCTCTCCTGGTACTCGCTGCGCTGGGCGGCCCCGGATCCGGTCGCGTCGTAGCGGGCCCCGCCGACCGGTCGGTCGCCGATCGTGACCGACCGGACACGGCTCACCGGCTGCGATGGTGCCCGGGGAGTGACCGGGGCAGGCTGATAAGTGCGCCTCGCGACGGACGGCCGACCGGACCCGTGGCCGTACCGGCCGCGCCGGCCGCACGCAACGCCGCGCACCGAGTCCTTGGAGGTCACCCATGACCGATCCTGCTGCCCGCCCCGCGGCCGGCCCGATCGTGGTCGGCACGGACGGTTCGCCCCAGGCCCGGCATGCCGTGACCTTCGCGCTCCGCGAGGCCCGGCTGCGCGCCGCCGGCCTGCGGGCCGTCTGCGCGTACGAGTACACCCCCGCCCGGCAGTCCGGCTTCGCATGGACGGTCTCCTCCGGCCCCGACGGCCAGCCCGTCCCCCAGCAGCGCGATCTCGTCATGCAGGCCGTGGCCGACTCCGTCCGGGAACTGCAGGAGCAGCTCGGCGAACCGTTCGTGGACGTGGAGATCGTCTGCGAGCCCGGCCGGCCGGCGCAGGTCCTCCTCGAAGCGAGCAAGGACGCCGGCCTGCTGGTGGTCGGCTCCCGGGGATCGGGGGCCTGGGGACGCCTCGCCCTCGGATCGACCAGCACCGAGGTCGTCCACCACGCCCGCCTGCCGGTCGTCGTCGTCCCGGCGGAACACGACACCGCACCCTCCTGAGCGCCGCCGCCCGGGACCATCGACGCACCCGTCGGAACGCACCCCGACCGGCCCACCTCCCGTGCCGCGCCCGGTGGTCGGCGATCAGGTCGCGGCACCCCGCGCAGGAGGCCTTCGGGGCGCGCACCTGCGCCCCGGAGTCGGCGAGGACGAGGCCGAGGAACCGGTGGCGGCGCTCGGCCCTACGAACAGGCCGTCACCTCCCGCCGGGAAGCCGCGCACGTCGCGGCACCGTCGGCGCGCCACCCGACCGGCGCCCCGCGGTCGGCTCCGGCTTCGGCTGCCGCCCGGGCCCGGATCGCCCCGGCGACACTGCGCGAGCAGGCCAGGAGGCCGGCCTCCGGTTGACAGGACCCTCGACAGCGCAGCTACTTTGGGTACGGAGGAATTCACGTGCCGTGATCGCCTCTGCCCGTCACCCACCGCGAGGACCCGAGCGTGACCTCGGCCCCGCCCGTCCCCCCGAATCGCCCACCTCCGCCGCACCCACCCGCGCGCCTTCGCCGGCATCGTCGACGACGGGCCGAGGAGCCGGCGGCCGAGGCGCCGGGGCATCCCGTACAGCCGGGGTCCGAGCGCGAAGCGGACGACGGCCGGGGCCGCGGGCTGAAGTCCGCCCGCGACGCGGCCCCACCGGAGCAGCGGTTCGAGCTGGTCCGGCAGCACCGGTCCGCCGTCCCGGGTTCACCCCCCGGAGAGCCGGAGCCCCCGCACACGTCCCCGACGGCTTCGACGAGGCCGCCGGCCTCGCCCGCAAGGCCGAGGTCGGACTCGCGGACCGCGCCTGCGGCCCCTCGCCGAGGGCGAGCACCTCCCCCGACAAGCCGGTCGGTCCCTGACCGCCGGGCATCCCCGAGGAGACACCATGGAGAACCCCGTCATCGAAGGCACGGCCGGTGAGCGCGCCCGCTGGCAGACCTGCCGGCGACTGGCGCGCGAGCTGTTACTGGTCGGTCCGGACGACGAGGACCTGAAGCTCCGCTACCTCGACGTGCTGATCAAGGACGGCATTCCGGAGACCGACGAACCCAAGGACGTGCTGATCATCGGCGCGGGCATCGCGGGCCTGGTCGCCGGGAAGCTGCTCAAGGACGCCGGACACAACGTCACCATCCTGGAGGCCAACGCCAGCCGGGTCGGCGGGCGGATCAAGACCTTCCGGTCGACCGACGGCGCGGTCGACGGACCGTTCCGCGACCCGGAGCAGTACGCCGAGGCCGGGGCCATGCGGCTGCCCGGCTTCCACCCGCTCACCCTCGCGCTGGTCGACAGCCTCGGCCTGCGACGGCAGTTGTTCTTCAACGTCGACGTCGATCCGGACACCGGCAACCAGAACGCGCCCGTCCCACCGGTGGTCTACGAGTCGTTCGAACCCGGCAAGGTCTGGAAGTACGGCGCGGACAGCCCGGACTTCCGCGAACCGGTCAAACGCTTCAACTCCTGGATCCGGACCAACCGGGTCCAGGCCCGCCGCAAGGAGTACGCCGCCGATCCGAGCTGCGTCAACGAGAGCTTCCACCTCACCGGCGACGAGGTGCGGATCACCGCCGCCGACATGGTCAACCAGGCCCTGGAGCCGGTCCGCGACTACTACTCGGTGATCAGGGACGGCAAGCGGGTGAACAAGCCGTTCGCCGAGTGGCTGGACGGCTGGGCCCGGGTGATCCGCGACTTCGACGGGTACTCGATGGGCCGCTTCCTGCGCGAGTACGCGGGCTTCAGCGACGAGGCGATCGAGGCGATCGGCACGATCGAGAACATGACCTCGCGGCTGCACCTGGCCTTCTTCCACACCTTCCTGGGCCGCAGCGACATCAACCCGAACGCCACGTACTGGGAGATCGTGGGCGGCAGCTCGAAGCTGCCCGAGGCGCTCGCCGAGGAGCTCCGGGAGGAGCTGCGGATGGGCGAGCGAATGATCCGGATGGAGTACTGGGACCCGCGCCGGGACGGCGGAGGAGCCCGGAGCGTCGGCCCGGTCGGGCCGCAGGTCGCCGTCGAGACCGTCCCCGAGGACGACCCGCAGGCCGAACCCACCGTCTGGAAGGGCGACTTCGCGATCGTCACGGTCCCGTTCTCCGCGCTGCGGTTCGTCCAGGTGACGCCGCCGTTCTCCTACAAGAAGCGCAGGGCGATCATCGAGACCCACTACGACCAGGCCACCAAGGTGCTGCTGGAGTTCTCCCGCCGGTGGTGGGAGTTCACCGAGGCCGACTGGAAGGCCGAACTCGACACCGTCGCACCCGGCCTGTACGAGTACTACCAGCGGGCGGGCGAGGACGACGCCGAGGCGGCCGTGGCCGCCGCCCAGAACGGCCACCGTCCCCCGCGGGACCTGCCCGAGGTGCTGCTCGGCGCGCACGCGAGCGTGGACGAGAGCCGGATCAGCCGGGCCCAGCGGGAGGTGTACCGGCACACCCCGCTGCTCCGGGCGAGCGTGCGCCCCGCCACCGACTGCTTCGGCGGAGGCTCGACCACCGACAACCCGAACCGCTTCATGTACTACCCCTCGCACCCGGTGCCCGACGGCGACGGCGGCGGGGTGGTGCTGGCGAGCTACAGCTGGTCGGACGACGCGGTGCGCTGGGACTCCATGGAGGACGACGAGCGGTACGTCCACGCGCTGCGCAACCTCCAGTCGGTGCACGGTCGGCGGATCGAGGTGTTCTACACCGGCTACGGGAAGACCCAGAGCTGGCTGCGCGACCCGTACGCCTTCGGCGAGGCGGCGGTGTACACCCCGCACCAGATGACCGGTTTCCACCTCGACGTGGTCAAGCCGGAGGGCCCGGTGCACTTCGCCGGCGAGCACGCCTCGCTGAAGCACGCCTGGATCGAGGGCGCGGTGGAGACCGCCGTCCGGGCGGCCGTCGCCGTGCACGAGGCACCGGCGCCGCCGGCCCCGGCGGAACCGGAGATCCGGCCCGAGGCCCGGCTGCAGCAGGAGAGCCGACAGGAGGCACTGCGCGGATGAGCGGCGACGGCGAATGGACGGTGGCCCGCTACCTGGCCACCAGGCTCGAACAGTTGGGCATCCGGCACCTGTTCGGGGTGCCCGGGGACTTCCTCGGCCCGTTCCTGACGATCATGCAGGCCACCACGGCCGTGCGCTGGATCGGCACCCCGACCGAGATGGGCGGCGGCTACGCCGCGGATGCCTACGCCAGGGTGCGGGCCGCCGACGCCGACCCGGACGGTAGCGAACAGGGCGTCGGAGCCGTGGCGGTGACCTACGGGGTGGGCGCGTTCAGCCTCCTCAACACCATCGGCGGCGCCTACGTCGAGGACGTGCCACTGATCGCGATCAACGCGGCGCCGTCCTACGAACAGTGGCTCAACCAGCAGGCGGTCGGCCTGCTCACCTCGCACATGAGCCCGCGCCGGGAGAGCAACCTGGAGGTCTACCGGCAGGTCACGGTGGACGCACAGGTGCTCTCCAACCCGGGACTCGCACCCTCGCAGATCGACAGCGCGATCACCGCGTGCCTGACCGAGCGCAAGCCGGTCTACCTGGAGGTCACGGAGGACCTCTGGCACGCGCCGTGCGAGCCTCCGCAGGGCGAGCTCCGCGCCCACGAGCGACCGTTCACCCGGCGCAACGAGGAGATGCTGGAGAAGGCCGTCACGGCAGCGGTGGAGCTGATCGGGAAGTTCGGCACACCGATCGTCTGGGCCGGCGAGGAACTCGTCCGCGGGCGGCTGGAGAACGAGCTGCTGGAGTTCGTGCAGACCACCCGGATGCAGTTCTGCACCACGGTCGGCGCGAAGTCCGTGGTGTCCGAACGGCATCCGCTGTTCGCCGGCGTCTACAACGGCAGGGCGAGCCTGCCGGAGATCCGGACGACCTTCAAGAACGCCGGGTGCCGGATCGGCCTGGGGATCTGGACCACCTCCAAGAACCTCGCCGGCGAGCAGTCGATCGGCGACGACTGGATCGTGGCGGCACGCGGCGGCGTCAGCGTCGGCGCCGGCTACTTCCCCGACGTCCGACTCGGCCGGTTCATCACGGCGTTGCGCGAGGCGCTGGCGGGGCGGACCTTCCCCGCCGACCACTTCGCGCTGGCGCACGCGGCGGGCCTGGACGTCCCGGCCAGCACGGCCGACTTCCTGGACTCGCTGAGCACCGACCGGTACCCGCCCGAGCTGACGTACGACAGCTTCTTCCAGCACGTCAACTTCTTCCTGGAGCACCGGGCCACCGGTGGCGATCCGGAAGCCCCCTCGCCGTTCACGGTGGTCTCGGACGCGGCGTTCGCACTGCTGGGCTCGATGAACCTGCGGATCACCGAGCGGGCCGGCTTCCTCGCGCAGAACAGCTGGCTGTCCATCGGCTACTCCGTCGGCGCGGCCACGGGCGTGGCGCTGGGACGGCAGCAACCGATGAAGCGCCCGCTCGTGTTCGTCGGGGACGGCTCGTTCCAGGAGATCTGCCAGGAGCTGTCCACCCACGTGCGTCACCATCTGAGGCCGGTGGTCTTCGTCCTGGACAACGAGGGCTTCTACGGCATCGAGCAGATGCTGGTCAGCCCCTGCTACTACAAGGAGAAGCCGTCCAACGGGGCCGACTTCTACAACGTGCTGCACCCGTGGCGCTACGAGAAGCTGGCCGAGGTCTTCGGCACGGACAAGGACCGGATGCACGGGTTCGAGCTCACCACCCACGCCGAGCTCGACTCGCTCCTGGAGGACATCGCCGATCCCGGCAACGACCTCAACCACGCGCCGATCCTGGCCCGCGTCCGACTCGGCCGGCACGACTACCCGAAGGCGCTCCAGTACAAGATCGACGAGAAGTGCACGTAGGCCCTCGCCCACCGGCCCCCGTCCCCGACGGGGGCCGGTGCGTCACCCGAGCCAGTGCTGCAGCTCCAGTGCGAGGCCGATCTGCAGCCCGCGTCCGGGACGCGGCCTGGGCAGCAGGGCGTCGGCGCGGGCGATGCGGTTGAGGACCGTGTTGCGGTGGGTGTACAGCCGGCGCGCGGCGCGGCCGGCGTTGCAGTCCTCCTGCAGGTAGACGCGCAGCGTCCGGGCGAGTTCGGGGGACGCGTCGGCCAGCTTGCCGAGCGTGGCGGCGACGAACTCGCGTGCCTGGTCCTCGTCGTGTG
Source organism: Kitasatospora sp. NPDC085895 (assembly GCF_040702125.1). Lineage (NCBI taxonomy): Bacteria > Bacillati > Actinomycetota > Actinomycetes > Kitasatosporales > Streptomycetaceae > Kitasatospora > Kitasatospora sp. NPDC085895. The sequence continues at coordinate 53,717 of NZ_JBFBJY010000026.1, forward strand.
CCGCCATGGCGACGACCTGGACGTCCTCGTAGGCGGTGAGACGGGGCGGCTGGTGCATCCGGAACATCAGCCGCTGGGCGGTCAGCGCCTGCTGGTGGCTGAGCCGGAAACCGGTGGGACCGTCACCCGGCATCCCGGCGGCCGCACGGGCGTTGCTGCCCGTGGCGGCGAGCGCCTCGGCGAGGACCTCGGTGTCCACCCGCCCGGGAACCGCGATCCAGGCCCACAGCACCGAGATCCCCGCGACGACGGTGAGGGGCCGCCGGGCTCCGGCCGCCTCGGCGATCGCATCGGCCGCGGACTCCAGCTCGCCCTGCTCCGCCACGCCGGGCGCGTGCCACAGCACCAGGGCCAGATGACGCCGGCGCAGGTCGTAGCCGAGGCGCGCACTCGCCCGCTCCTCGCCGATCGGCGCGCCCTGCAGCAGGAGGTTGACGGTCTCCAGCCGCCGGGCCGGCATGCCGCCGACGAGCTGGTCGCGTTCGTGCTCCACGTGCTTCTGGACGCCGGCCAGGGTGCGGTCCACGAACCGGGACATGGAGCGGGCCGCCAGGTCGAGGGAGGCCTCCAGCACCTCCGGTGGGGCCGGCTCGGCGAGCGCGGCGCGCATCCAGTACCGCCACAGCAGGTTGTGCCCGCGCCAGTAGCCCTGGACCAGATGGCGCTCGTCGACGCCGCGTCGGACCATGTCGCGCGCCACGTCCAGGATCTGCGCCGTCAGGTCCGCGGGAACCGGGCGGCCGGGACGGAGCCGGTTGGCGCGTACCCAGCGCCCGACGGTGTCCCGGTTGCTCGCGGCGATCTCCTGGGCCATGACCGGGTCGGTCGGCGCCTCCGGCGTGTCGGGGGCCAACTGCTGACCGATCTCGGCGAGCAGCTCGTCCAACGCGCCCTGCATCCGCTCCGCGGTCGCCCGGATGTGTTCCGCCACCTCGGGCGCGGGCGCCGCCCAGCCGTCCTTCATGGTCCCAGGCTAGCCCGGACCACATTGGGCAGGCTGCACACTCATGGGCCGATGTCTTGTGCAGATGCACCTGGCCATGCGCGGGCCCGCACCCTAGGTTGAGCGCGTCGCAGGACAGAACCGCAGCTCAGGTCCGCCGGACACCGCCGTCGGCCGCCTCGCGCGGCCCGCGGCGAAGACCACCGGCGGTCGCCCGGACACCCGGGCGCAGAGGAGGGACAGGCAGTGCAGCGCTCCGTCTACACCGAGGACCACGAGAACTTCCGGGAGATGATCCGGGACTTCATCGCCCACGAGGTCGTGCCCCACTACGACGCCTGGGAGGCCGCCGGCCACGCGCCGCGCGAGTTCTACCACAAGCTCGGCGACCTGGGGATCTTCGGCATCGAGGTCCCGGAGGAGTACGGCGGCTCGGGTGTCGGCGGCTTCAAGTACCAGGCCGTGGTGGTCGAGGAGCTGATGCGCGCGGGCGTGTCCTTCGGCGGCTCCGGCGTGCACACCGGTCTGGTGCTGCCGTACCTGCTCGAGTTCGCCGACGACGAGCAGAAGAAGCGCTGGCTGCCCGACTTCGTCTCCGGGCGGATGATGACGGCGATCGCGATGACGGAGCCCGGCACCGGCTCGGACCTGGCGGGCATCCGCACCACCGCGGTGCTGTCCGAGGACGGCACCCACTACGTGCTCAACGGCGCGAAGACCTTCATCACCGGCGGTGTCCTCGCCGACCTGATGCTGGTGGTCTGCCGCACCTCCCCGGCCCCGGCGGACGACCGCCGCGGCGGCCTGTCCATCCTGTGCGTGGACACGAGCAGCGAGGGCTACGCGGTCGGCCGCAAGCTGGAGAAGATCGGCCTGCGCAGCTCGGACACCGCCGAACTGTCCTTCACCGACGTCAAGGTGCCGGTGGAGAACCTGCTCGGCGAGGAGGGCAAGGCGTTCGCGTACCTCGCCCACAACCTGATTCCCGAGCGTCTCGGCATCGCCGTGTCCGCCGTGGCCGCCGCTGCGGCCGCGATCGACTTCGCGCTCGCCTACACCCGTGACCGCAAGGTCTTCGGGCAGCCCGTCTCGGGCTTCCAGAACACCAAGTTCGTCCTCGCCGAGTGCGCCGCCGAGGTGGCCGCCGCACAGGCCCTCTGCGACCGGGCCCTGGACCTCATCGAGCAGCAGGAACTCACCTCCGCCGACGCCGCCGCCACCAAGCTCTTCTGCACCGAGACGGCGTCGCGGGTCGTCGACAAGTGCCTGCAGCTGCACGGCGGCTACGGCTACATGCTCGAGTACCCCATCGCCCGCCTCTACACGGACAACCGCGTCTTCCGCATCTACGGCGGCACCAGCGAGGTCATGAAGACGGTCATCGCCAAGTCCATGGGGCTGTGACCGCAGCGGGCCCTTCCCGCGGCCGGTACTACGCCGGGTCGGCGCCGAGCATGCGGAGGACGAGGTCGGCGTACTGCTGCCCCAGGGCCCGCGGTGAGGTGCGCATGCGGTCCTCGTACCAGCGTGCGACGTCGATGCCGAGCGAGAGCACGGCGCGGCCGGCGGCCTGCACGTCGCGGACCTCGAACACACCGGCCTCGATCCCCTCGCGCACGAGTCCCTGCGTGAGGTGCTCGATCCTGCGCCGCAGGTCCACCACGGTGCGGTAGTCGTCCTCGGGCAGGGACTTCAGCTCGTACGCCACGACCCGGGCCACGGCGTGGCGGCGGGCGTGCCACTCGGTGAACTCCCGGGCCAGCCGGCCCATCCTCACCACCGGGTCACCCGCCCCCGTGACGGCCCGGTCCACCACGGCGAGGATCTGCTCGTGGCCGCTGCGCACGATCTCGAAGAGCAGGGCGGCCTTGGACGGGAAGTGGACGTAGAGCGCCGCCGAGCTCATCCCCGCCGCCGCGGCGATGTCGCGCGTGGTGGTGGCGTGGTAGCCCTGCCGGGCGAAGCACTCGAGGCCGGCCGCCATCAGCCGGCGGGCGGTCTCCGGTTGGACGTCGGGCCACAGCTCGTCCGCCAGGGCGGCCGGGGTGGACGCAGATCTTCCCTCGCTCCGACGCATGTGCCGACCCTATCAACCGCGCCGCGGAAATTACCCGCCAGTAACACTTACTAAGCGCTTGCTTAGCACCGGTGGGGGTCATAGCCTCCGTCACACGCCCGCACCGCAGGCGACCGCCCACGCCCCTCTCCCCAGCCGCCTCCGGGACCGCCGACCGCCGCCCCGCCCACCCGGGCCGCACAGCACCCATCCCCTCGGGAGTGCCCTCATGAGCTTCAACCTCGCGACCATGCTCCGGGAGTCGCGCCAGGCCCGTCCGGACAAGCCGATGTGCCACTTCGCGGACACGTCCTTCAGCTACGCGCAGGTCGACGAGATCTCCGGCCGCGTCGCGAACGGCCTTCGCGCCCTCGGGCTGGAGCGCGGCGACAAGGTCGCCGTCCACCTGCCCAACGTGCCGCAGTTCCTGTTCACGTACTTCGGGATCCTCAAGGCGGGACTGACGATGGTCCCGCTCAACCCTCTGCTCCGCGCCCCCGAGATCGCCTACCACCTCGACGACTCCGACGCGAAGCTGCTGGTGACCTTCGAGTCGTTCGCCGACGAGGCGCTCAGGGGCGCACAGCAGGTCGAGGGCGTCACGACGTACGTCGTCACCTCGCCGAGCGGCGCGGGGCTGCCGGCGGGCACGGTCCACTACGACGAGCTCTGCTCCGGTGAGGACACCGGCGAGATCGAGCCGACCGATGCGGACGACACCGCCGCGCTGCTCTACACCTCGGGCACCACCGGCCGGCCCAAGGGCGCCGAACTCACCCACTTCCAGCTCTACATGAACTGCACCGTCGCCGGAGAGCTGTTCGGCTTCCGCGAGGACGACATCGCCGTGGCGGTGCTGCCGCTGTTCCATGTCTTCGGGCTGTCGAGCGTACTGAACGCCTGCGTCCGGTACGGCGGCACGATGGTCCTCGTGCCCCGGTTCGAGCAGGGGCCGGTGCTCGACGCCGTCGAGCGGCACGGTTGCACGGTCTTCTCCGGCGTGCCCACCATGTACGTCGCCCTCCTGTCGGCCGACACCTCCGGCCGGGAGCTGGGCTCGCTGCGGGTCGGGGTCTCCGGCGGAGCCGCGATCCCCGGTGAGGTGATCCGCGCCTTCGAGGAGAAGTTCCCGGGCGTCGTGGTCCTGGAGGGCTACGGGCTGTCGGAGACGGCGAGCACCACGACGTTCAACACCAGTGCCGAGGCCCGGAAGGTGCTCTCGATCGGCAGGCCCATCTGGGGCGTTCAGGTACGGGTGGTCGACGAGGACGACGAGGAGCTGCCACCGGGGCCCGACCACGTCGGCGAGATCGTCGTCCGCGGCCACAACGTCATGAAGGGCTACTACAAGAGGCCCGAAGCCACCGCCGAGGCGTTCAGGAACGGATGGTTCCACACCGGCGACCTCGCCTACGCCGACGAGGACGGATACCTGTTCGTCGTCGACCGCAAGAAGGACCTGATCATCCGCGGCGGCTACAACGTCTACCCGCGCGAGGTGGAGGAGGTCCTGTTCACGCACCCGGCGGTGGCCGAGGCGGCCGTCGTCGGCAGGCCCCACGAGAGGCTCGGCGAGGACGTCCTGGCCTACGTCGCCCTCAAGCCGGGCGCGTCGGCCACACCGGAGGAGATCGCCGCCTACTGCAAGGACAGGGTGGCCGCGTACAAGTACCCGCGCGAGGTGCGCCTGGTCGACGCACTGCCCAAGGGGCCGACCGGGAAGATCCTCAAGAAGGCGCTCCGCACGGGGTCGTGAACCACCCGTCGCTCCGCCGCGGTCGATCCGTGCCGCGGCGGGGCTGCGGCACGCCCTCGTGCCGCGAGAACACTTCTCGGCGGTCGCCGCCACTGCCGCAATCGGCGGCCCGGCGTGTGACGCGGTCCACACCGGGCCGCCGGATCGGGCCGGTTGACGCCCGTGTCGCACTCCTGCAGCCTGAGGAGCTAAGCAAGCGCTTAGTAAGTAACGAAGGGAAAGACATGCCCGAAGCCGTCATCGTTGCCACGGCCCGCTCGCCGATCGGCCGGGCCTTCAAGGGCTCGCTGAGGGAACTGCGCCCCGACGACCTCACCGTCCAGATGGTCCGGGCCGCCCTCGCCATGGTGCCCCAGCTCGACCCGGGGACGATCGACGACCTGGTACTCGGCTGCGGCCAGCCGGCCGGCGAGTCCGGCTTCAACATGGCGCGCATCGTCGCCGTCCTCGCCGGACTGGACTCCGTCCCCGGCACCACGGTGAACCGCTACTGCTCGTCCAGCCTGCAGAGCACCCGGATGGCACTGCACGCGATCAGGGCCGGCGAGGGCGAGGTGTTCGTCTCCGCCGGCGTGGAGACCGTCAGCCGCTACACCAAGGGCAACGCGGACGGACTGCCCGACACCATGAACCCGGTCTTCGCCGAGGCGCAGGCCCGCACCGAGCGGTTCGCCGAGGGCGGCCGGACGTGGGTGGACCCGCGCACCCGGGGCCAGCTGCCGGACGCGTACATCGCCATGGGCCACACGGCCGAGAACGTCGCCCGGTTCAAGGGCATCAGCCGGGCGGAACAGGACGCCTTCGGCGTGCGCAGCCAGAACCTGGCCGAGAAGGCGATCGCCGACGGCTTCTGGGAGCGCGACATCACCCCGGTGACCCTGCCCGACGGCAGCCGGGTGGCCCAGGACGACGGGCCACGGGCCGGGGTCACCCTCGACACGGTCTCCCAGCTGCAGCCCGTCTTCCGCCCCGACGGCACCGTCACCGCCGCCAACTGCTGCCCCCTGAACGACGGTGCCGCCGCCCTCGTCGTCATGTCGGACACCCGGGCGAGGGAGCTCGGCATCACCCCGCTGGCGCGGATCGTGAGCACGGGCGTCTCGGCGCTGTCCCCGGAGATCATGGGCCTGGGGCCGGTCGAGGCCTCGAGGCAGGCCCTGGCACGTGCCGGCCTGACCATCGGCGACATCGACCTGGTCGAGATCAACGAGGCGTTCGCCGCCCAGGTCATCCCGTCGGCGCGCGACCTCGGCGTGCCGGAGGAGAAGCTCAACGTGAACGGCGGTGCCATCGCCGTCGGCCACCCGTTCGGCATGACCGGCGCCCGGATCACCAGCACCCTCATCAACTCGCTGCAGTGGCACGACAAGCAGTTCGGCCTGGAGACCATGTGCGTCGGTGGCGGCCAGGGCATGGCGATGGTGCTGGAGCGGCTCTCGTGACCACCGTGGAGGCCGTGGTCTTCGACTACGGCGGCGTCCTCACCGGACCGGTCCGGAACTCGATCGCCGCGTGGCTGCAGGCCGACGGCATCCGGCCGGAGTCCTTCTCCCGGACGCTCCGGTCCTGGCTGTCCCGCGACGCAGAGGACGGCACCCCCGTCCACCGGCTGGAGACCGGCGAGCTGACGGCCGACGAGTTCGACGCACTGCTCGCCGCCGAACTGGTCACCGTCCACGGTGCGCCGGTCGAGCCGGTCGGCGTCCTCGCCCGCCTGTTCGCCGGGATGCGGCCCGACCCGGCGATGTTCGAGCTGGCCGGCGAGCTGCGCGACCTCGGGATCCGGGTGGCCCTGCTGTCCAACAGCTGGGGCAACACCTACCCGCGCGAGCGGATCGACCCGCTCTTCGATCCCGTCGTGATCTCCGGCGAGGTCGGCCTGCGCAAACCGCTGGCCCCGATCTACCGGTTCACCCTGGACCTGCTCGGAGTTCCGCCCGAGCGGGCGCTGTTCGTCGACGACGCCGAGCCGAACGTGCTCGGCGCCCGTGCGGTCGGCATGCAGGCGTTGCTCCACACCGACGCCGGCACCACCCGGGCCGCGCTCGCCGACCTGGTCCCCGGCCTGTCCCGACGGCCACTCCCGGCCCCCACCACCAACACCCACGACTCGAAGCGGAGTTGACCCAATGAACACCACTCGTACCGCCGTCGTCACCGGAGCGGCCCGCGGCATCGGAGCCGGCGTCGCGAAGCGACTCGCGGCCGACGGCCTGTCCGTCGCCGTCATCGACCTGGACGAGCAGGCCTGCAAGCCGGTCGTCGAGGAGATCGAGGCCGCCGGGGGCCGGGCGCTGGCCGTCGGGGTGGACGTGACGGACGAGCCCGGCGTGCAGGGCGCCGTGGACCGGATCGCCCGGGAACTGGGCGCGCCCACCGTGCTGGTCAACAACGCCGGAATCACCCGCGACAACCTGCTGTTCAAGATGACCGCCGACGACTGGGACGCGGTCATGAACGTGCACCTGCGCGGCTCGTTCCTGATGACCCGCGCCGTCCAGGGCCACATGACCGAGGCCGGCTGGGGCCGGATCGTCAACCTTTCGAGCACCTCCGCACTGGGCAACCGCGGCCAGGCCAACTACTCCGCGGCCAAGGCCGGGATCCAGGGCTTCACCAAGACGCTCGCCATCGAGCTCGGGAGGTTCGGCGTCACGGCCAACGCGATCGCCCCCGGGTTCATCGAGACCGAGATGACGGCCGAGACCGCGCGCCGGATCGGCATGACCTTCGAGGAGTTCAAGGCGGCCGCGGCGACGCAGATCCCGGTCGCCCGGACCGGCAGGCCCGAGGACATCGCGCACGCGGTGTCGTTCTTCGCCGGCGAGGGCGCCGGGTTCGTCTCGGGCCAGGTCCTCTACGTCGCCGGCGGACCGCAGGACTGAGCAGAGGAACGAGGAGAGAGCACATGAAGACCTTCCACGGCATCGAACAGTTCGCGCAGGCGGCCGGCACCCACCTCGGGTACTCCGACTGGCACACCGTCACCCAGCAGCAGATCGACACCTTCGCGGAGGCGACCGGCGACCACCAGTGGATCCACGTCGACCCCGCGAAGGCGGCGCAGGGTCCGTTCGGCTCCACCATCGCGCACGGCTATCTGACCCTGTCGCTGGTGCCGATGCTGGTCTGGCAGGTGTACCGGGTCGAGGGCCTGAGCATGGGCGTCAACTACGGTGCCGACAAGCTCCGTTTCCCGTCCCCCGTCCCGGTGGGCTCCAAGGTGCGCGCCGGGGTGGAACTGTTGTCGGTGGTGCCCGGCGGCGGTGGCCACCAGGCGACGGCGAGGGTGACCGTCGAGGTGCAGGGCGGCCACAAGCCGGCCTGCGTCGTGGAGACCGTCAGCATCCTGGTGCCCTGATCGTCCCGACCGCAGGCGGCCGCGGAGACCGACGCGCCGGTCGCCGACCGGCCCGGCCACGTCGGCGGGCCGTCCACAGCAGCCCGTGCAGGCGGTGCTCGGACCCGTCCGTGCGCCGGACGGCGACGACGGCCACGTCGTCGCCGAGCCGCCCACCGGCGTGAGCCAGCAGGTCACGGCGGATGTGGTTGACCAGCGCCTCCGGCGTGCTGCCGGCCCACCGCCGGACGTCCCCGACGATCATCCGCGCCCCGCCGTCCGTACGGGTCGCCGTGTAGAGGTCACCGCCGATCTGCGCCTCGTGCTCGGCGGCCAGGCACACGGTGGCGATCTGCAGCGGGCCGATCCGCTCGGGAATCGGGCGCAGCAGCGCGCGCTGGGCGGCCTCGGCCACCGACTGGGCACGGGCGAGCTGCCGGGCGCCGCGCTCCAGGACCACCGCGAAGACCACGGTCATCGTGGACAGTGCGGCGGGTGCGGCGAGCTGCGCCGGGTGGTTGCCGCTGGTCAGGCCGCCGCGCAGGACGGCGATGAGGACACCGGCGGCGACGGTGAGCGCGGCGACGGCGTCGGGCGCCCGACCGGGCGTACCGTCGTATCGGCCTCGTACTGGACGTACTCGGGCGATGCGGCGGTGCGTCCGGTCGTGGGGGCACCTCCCGGCCGAAGGCTGGGGGAGATCCGGCGTCGCGCGCGCGGCGGGAATTGTCAGACAAGCCCTAGCGCCGTTCGACGTCCATGCCCTCAAGAACGCGCCGCGCCCGGGGGCCGGGGCATCCGGCACGTACGGGCTTCGCGACAGGCCGCCCGTACGGCGTACGCCACGACGGGATTTCGACTGCCCTGGTCGACGGCCGCTCCGCCCCGCTCCCGCCCACGGCTCTTCCGGTACTCGGTGATCAGGTGGCGGCACGGGGCGCAGCACGGCTCCCGGGTGCGCCGCCGAGACACCTGACAGCACCTCGGGCAGCTCGGACCTCCGGCAAACGGGTGACGCCGCCGCGGATCCACCCGCCGTTCACCGTGCGCAGCCGTCCGACTCCACCATGATGGTGGCGATCGGGGCGAAAAGGGCGAGGAGAGTGCTGAACCGATGACCGCTGGGACGGAAACCGCGCAGGTGAGTGCGCAGCCACGGGGACGGGGCAGGGTTCTCGTGCAATGGCTCACCACCACGGACCACAAGAAGATCGGGACGCTCTACCTGGGGACGTCGTTCGCCTTCTTCCTGGTCGCGGGTGTGATGGCCCTGGTGATGCGCGCCGAACTCGCCCGCCCCGGCAATCAGATCATCTCGAACGAGCAGTTCAACCAGCTGTTCACGCTGCACGGCGGTGCGATGCTGCTGATGTTCGCGACCCCGCTGTTCGCGGGCTTCGCCAACTGGTTCATGCCGCTGCAGATCGGCGCCCCGGACGTCGCCTTCCCCCGGCTGAACATGTTCGCCTACTGGCTCTACCTGTTCGGCTCACTGATCGTCGTCGCCAGCCTGTTCACCCCGCAGGGCGCGCCCGACTTCGGCTGGTTCTCCTACCCGCCGCTCTCCGACGAGGTGCGCTCCCCGAACATCGGCGGGGACATGTGGATCATGGGGCTGTCCTTCTCCGGCTTCGGCACGATCCTCGGCTCGGTCAACTTCATCACCACCATCATCTGCATGCGCGCGCCCGGCATGACGATGTTCCGGATGTCGATCTTCGTCTGGAACGTCCTGCTGACCGGCGTGCTGGTGCTCCTGGCCTTCCCGGTGCTCGCCGCGACCTTCCTCGCGCTGGAGGCCGACCGCAAGTTCGGGGCGCACGTCTTCGACGCGGCCAACGGCGGCGCCATCCTCTACCAACACCTGTTCTGGTTCTTCGGCCACCCCGAGGTGTACATCATCGCGCTGCCGTTCTTCGGCATCGTGTCGGAGATCGTCCCGGTCTTCAGCCGCAAGCCGATGTTCGGCTACTCCGGCCTGATCGCGGCCACCATCGCGATCGCCGGCCTGTCGGTGACGGTGTGGGCGCACCACATGTTCGTCACCGGGCAGGTGCTGCTGCCGTTCTTCTCGTTCATGACCTTCCTGATCGCGGTGCCGACCGGGGTGAAGTTCTTCAACTGGGTCGGCACCATGTGGAGAGGCTCGCTCAGCTTCGAGACCCCGATGCTGTGGGTGATCGGTTTCCTGGTCACCTTCCTGTTCGGCGGTCTGACGGGAGTTCTGCTGGCGGCGCCGCCGATCGACTTCCACGTCTCCGACTCGTACTTCGTCGTCGCCCACTTCCACTACGTGGTCTTCGGCACCGTCGTCTTCGCGATGTTCGCCGGCTTCCACTTCTGGTGGCCGAAGATGACCGGCAAGATGCTCGACGAGCGTCTCGGCAAGATCACCTTCTGGACGCTGTTCGTCGGCTTCCACACCACCTTCCTCGTCCAGCACTGGCTCGGCGCGGAGGGCATGCCCCGCCGCTACGCCGACTACCTGGCCTCGGACGGCTTCACCACGCTGAACAGCGTCTCGACCGTCGGAGCCTTCCTGCTCGGCCTGTCGATCCTGCCGTTCCTCTACAACGTCTGGAAGACGGCCAAGTACGGCGAGAAGATCGAGGTGGACGACCCGTGGGGCTACGGCCGCTCGCTGGAGTGGGCGACCTCCTGCCCGCCGCCGCGGCACAACTTCCTCACGCTGCCGCGGATCCGCTCCGAATCACCGGCGTTCGACCTGCACCACCCCGACATCGCCGCCCGCGACTACCTCGACAACCACGGCGAGCCCGCCAAGCACCTCACCGGTGTGACCCCCGCCGAGTACGACGATCCGCAGCGCCGCGGGCCCCGCCCCGGCGGCCGCGCCTGACCACCGGTCCTGGCGAAGCCGACGACCGCCGTCCTGCGGGAACACGGTCCCGCAGGACGGCGCAGCCGCCCCGCCTGCCGTCCGTGAGGTTCGTGATGGACGAAGACACCGCCGACATCGCCGACACCGGCCTGCGACAGCTGGAGGGCTACCTGCTGTGGCAGGCGGAGATCGCCACGGCCCAACGGGACGCCGCCGCCTTCACCGAGCTGTTCCCCTGGCTCTCGACCGGGCAGCGCGAGGAGGTCGCACAGGCGTACGTCCAGAAGCGTCTGCAGGTGTCCCGCCAGGCCGTCACCCACATCGCCCAGCGCTGTCGGGAGCTGCGGAGCGAGTACGAGGACCGGTACCGTCGCCTGAGGCTCGGCCTCGTCGCCCTGCTCCCCTTCGCCACGGCCCTGGGAGCGGCCGCCGCCGCGGTGGCGACCCGCTCCTGGCAGTGATCCACCACCGAAACCACCCGCTCCACGGCCCGACTACCGCGAGCCCCTGCTTCGATGAGCGGCGATCAGGTTGCGGTACCAGGCGTACGAGGCCTTCGGGGTGCGCTTCTGCGTCTCGAAGTCGACGTGGACGAGGCCGAAGCGCTGGTGGTGGCCCTCGGCCCGTCGAACGCCCTGTCACCTTGTCGGCCCGTCAGCCCCGGGCAGCGCACGACCGGACCACGAGGCCCCGAAGGGATGGGCTCTTGCCCCTCACGACGGACGGCGTTCCCGTCACTCGACGCCGGTCGGCTCACCGTCCTGTTCGACGCGGCCCTCCGGTGCGCCCAGGCCCCGGCGGACCGAGTCCAGGATCGTCAGGCCCTGGCTGACCAGGCCGGCGGCGATCTCGCCCAAGCCGTCGGCGCCGTTGAGAACGTTGACGTTGGCGCCCGCGAGCCCACCGGCCGCCTCCTTGACGATCTGCGGCAGCTGGTCGATCAGCATCCGGTCCAGCGCCACCCGGTCGTGCGAGGCCGCCGCCTCGGCCTGGATCTTCATCCGCTCCGCCTCGGCCAGTGCCAGGACCCTGATCCGCTCGGCCTCCGCCTCGGCCGGCTTCACGACCTCGGCGACCAGCTGCTGCTGGCGCAGCTCGGCCGCGCGTTGGGCCAACTCGGTCTGCGCCGTCAGCACCTCCTGCTGCGCGTGCGCCTGCGCCAGCGGGCCGGCCTGGGCCGCCTGGGCCTGGGCCCGATCCACCTCGGCGGTGTACTGCGCCTTCACGACGGCCGTCTCCCGGGCGTACTCGGCCTGCTTCCGGGCGGACTGCTGCTCCGCCTCCACCGCGGCCTGGGTGGCCTGTGCCTGGGCGATCTGGGCCTGGCGCTGGATGGCGGCCCGGTGCGGGGCCGACATCGCGGCGATGTAGCCGGTGTCACCGTCGTCGATCGACTGAATCTGGAGCGAGTCGACGATCAGGCCGATCTTCGCCATCTCGGCCTTCGAGGTGTCGAGCACCTCGGTTGCGAGTTTCTGCCGCTCGGTGACGATTTCCTCGACCGTCATCGAGCCGATGATGGCGCGCAGGTGCCCGGCGAAGATCCGGCCGGTCAGCACGGACATCTGGTCCTGGTCGGAGAGGAAACGCTGGCCGGCGTTGACGATGCTCTCGGTGTCGTTGCCGACCTTGAAGGCGATCACCGCCCGCGCCGTCAGCGCGATGCCCTGCTTGGTGACGCAGGTTTCGGCAACCTCCGCCTCGCACATCGCCAGGGTCAGGAAGCGGACCTTGCGGAAGATCTGCAGGACGAACGCCCCGTGCCCGGTCACCACGCGGAACGGCGCGCCGGCAAGGCCCCGTCTTCCACCGGAGATCAACATCGCCTGGTCGGGGGCGGGAACGCGATAACCGAACATCCTGGTTGCCTCCTCAGCGAGGTCCGTCGGGAAGGTCGGACCCCGGGTCGCCGGTGGGGTCGGTCCACTCCATGACGTCGACCTGGCGGGTACCGCGCGATTCGATCACCAGGACCGGCGTTCCCTCGGGCAGCGGCTCCTCCGACCAGGCCAGGAAGGTCTCCGAACCGCCCCTGATCCTCACCAGGACCTCACCCGGGCCGGCGGCTCCCCGGGTCCCGATCACCAGCGTGCCGGGGCAACCGATCACGGCCTCGTCCGACACCATCGACGGCCGCCCCTTTCACCTGTCGTACGCCGCGCCATCATCGTCGCAGCACCGGCCGACCGCAGCGGGCAGGCGCGCGGCCGGGTCCCCGTACTGGAGGAGCCCCGCTCCGAGGTGTCACCGGCGCTCGCGCTGCCGACGGGGTGCGCAGGCGGGACGTGTGCCGCCCACCGTGCGACTGCCTCGGTCCCGTGGATGACGACGGGACCCACACACCGTCGCGGTCGGCGTCAACAGCCGCAGATGCCGCCTCCCACGCGTCGCCCGACCACAGTGAACGGCTGGCCCGATGGGCGGCGATCAGGCCGCGGTTCCAGGTGTACGACGCCTTCGGGGTGCGCTGCTGCGTCTGGAGGTCGACGTGGACGAGGCCGGGGCCCCGGTGGTGGCCCTCGGCCCGCCGAACAGGACGTCGTCGTCGCGGGACCGTGACCGCACGCCCCCCCTTCAAGGTGACCGGACCGGCGGCTTCGCGCGCCGCTTCCGACGGGTCGCCGCGCCCGGCGGGCGATGGCGCGATACCGACCGGCCCGCTTGTCGGCGCTCATCGCCTCCGCAACATGACCGGATGTCGGATTCGGTCGCGCAAGGAGGATCCCTCTGGAGCTGCACTTCAGCATGCTCGGATCGCTCAGGGCCCGGCGCGGTGATCGGGAGCTGCGGCTGAACCGGGCCCGGGATCGCGCGGTGCTCGCCGTCCTGCTCGCCCACGTCGGGCGGCCGGTGCCCGTCGCGGAGATCATCGACGGTGTCTGGGGGCGAGGAGGGTGACGAGGCGCCGAACCGGGCCAGGGGGCTGCCCGCCACCATGTACCGGCTGCGCAACATCCTGGCCGACGAGGACGGCACCGCCGAGGGCGGCGATGTCCTGCGGCACGTCGGCAAGGCGTACCGGCTGGACGCGGACCCGGCGAACATCGACCGTACGGTGTTCCTCGCCGAGCTCGCCGCCACCGCCGCCCGCCGGAACCGGCAGCCCGAGCGGGCCCACACCCTGCTCACGGCCGCGCTCGGCCGGTGGTCCGCGCCGGTGGCCCTGGACGGCGTGCCGGGCCCGTACCCCGAACACGACCGCCGGATGCTGGCCGGGCGCCGGGAGGAGGCCCGGCGGGCCCGGCTCGAACTCGACGTCGAACTCGGACTGACGCTCACGGCGGAACCCGAGCCGGAGCCGGGCACCGTCGTCCCCCACGCGCTCGTGCTGGCCCGGGCCGGCCGCACCGAGCAGGCCCTCGCCCTGCTCGCCGGCTCCGCCTCCGGCGGCGAGGCAGAGGCTCTGGCGGCACGTCTGCGCGACCGGGCCCCGGACCTGGCGAACTGGACGACCTGGGCCTCCCGGACCGCCCCCGCCCGGTTCGCCGACCGTTCCAACTCCCGCCGGACATCGCCGACTTCACCGGCCGGGCGCTGGCCGAGCTCGCCACCGCCCTGACCACGCCGGGCCCACGCTGGGTCACCGTCACCGTCACGGACCACCCGGCTACGGCAAGAGTGCGCTCGCCGTCCACGCCGCCCACCGGCTCGCCCCCGGCTATCCCGACGGCCAGCTCCACGCCGACCTGGACGGGAAGGTCCCCCGCGCGGACCCGGCCGCCGTCCTGGCCGCCTTCGTGCGGGCCCTGGGCGTCGAGGAACCGGCCGTCCCGCCGGGCCTCGCCGACCTGCGCGCGCTCTAACCTCCAACTGCTCGCCGGGCGGCGCGTCCTGGTGTTGCTCGACGGCGCCGTCGACGCCGAGCAGGTCCGCCCGCTGTTGCCGGCCGAACCCGGAAGCGCGGCTCTCGTCACCGCCGGTCGACCGCTGCCAGGCGGACGCACCGTCACCGTCGGCCGGATGACGCCCGACGAGGGGGTCGAACTGTTGTCCCGCGCCCTGGGTCCCGGGCGCCTGGCTCGGGAACCGGGCGCGGCCCGGGCCCTGGCCGCTGCGTGCGACCATCAGCCCTGCGCCTGGCCGCGAGCCGGGGTCGAGGAGGGCCGCGCCGGTGGCCACGGTCCGGATGCCGTGGAGCAGCCGGTCCGCAGGGGCGTCCTTGAGGAGGAAGCCGCAGGCGCCGACGCGCAATGCCTCGTAGACGTACTCGTCCAGGTTGAACGTGGTCACCACGAGGACCTTGACGGGGTGGGGCACTCCGACGCCGGCCAGCAGGCGGGTGGCTTCGAGGCCGTCGAGGACCGGCATGCGGATGTCCATCACGACGACGTCGGGTCGTACCTTGCGGGCGAGGTCGACCCCCGTCCGTCCGTCTCCGCACTCGCCCGCCACCTCCATGTCGGGCTGGGCACCGATGATGGTGACCAGGCCGGTGCGGACCAGCATCTGGTCGTCGCAGACCAGGACCCGGATCGGTGCGCTCACGAGGCGCCGTCGGCGGGGACGCGTGCCCGGACGGTGAAGCCGCCGTCCGGGCCGCAGCCGGCGCTGAAGTCGCCGCCCAGGACGTCGACGCGCTCGCGCAGGCCCGCCAGGCCCCGTCCACTGCCGGCGGCGACGGCGGTGGCGCGTGAGCCGGTTCCGTCCGTGCTGACCTCCACGGTGATCTCCCCCTCGCCGCGCTGGACCTGCACGGAAGTGCGGCTGCCGTGAGCGTGCTTGAGGGCGTTGGTCAGTGCTTCCTGCACCACCCGGTAGGCGACGAGGTCGGCGCCGCCGGTCGATGCCGGCGGTGCGCCCCGCTCGGTGAGGTCCACGGGCTGTCCGGCCCGGCAGGTCTGCTCGACGAGCGTGAGGACCCTGCCGACTGCCGGTGTCCTGGCCTGCGTGGGATCCGCCGGTCCGACGCGGTGGTCGGTGCCGTGACCGGTGTCGTGACCGGGGTTGAGCAGGTCCAGCAGGTGACGCAGGTCGGTGAGGGCGCGGCGGCCGGTGTCGCTGACGGCGGTCAGGGACCGCTCCAGCCGCTCGGGTGCGGCGGTCAGGTAGCGGGCGGCCTCGGCCTGGCCGACCATCGCGGTCACGTGGTGGGTCACCACGTCGTGCAACTCGCCGGCGATGCGGACGCGTTCGGCAGTACGGGTCTCGGCAGCCACGCGCTCGCGGCGTGCGGCCTCCGCGGCCCGGGTGGAACGCAGCCACGTCCCGGCTCCCCAGGCCAGGGCGAGCGCCAGGTAGAACGTCACGAACTCCGTCGCCGTCTCGCCGCCCGAACCGAGCCGGGCGAGCGCGATCGCCAGGGGCACGTACGCCACGGACAGAAGGACCACGGTGGTGCGCCGGCACCGTTCCAGATGGAATCCGGCGCTGATCAGCGCGACGGGCAGGGCGGTCCCGGCGGCCGAGTGGTAGCCGCACACCTGGTCGAGGGCGAAGCCGCACGCCACCAGCCCGAGACAGACGACCGGCCACCGCCGGCGCACCACGAGGGAGAGGCATTCGAGCGCGAGGGCCACGACGGCCGGCGCGTCGAAGGGGCGGGTCGGCAGGTCCCCGACCTGCGTCCCGTGGCCGCGCAGTCCCGGGAGGAACGACGCGACCAGGAACACTGTCCCGAGGGGGAGGTCGCGGAGGGCGACGTCGAGCCGGCGCCACACCTGACCGGCCCCCTGAAGGCTCATCACCGGGCGAGTGCAGCGAGGGCGTCGACGCGCTCGGCACGCCGGCGGGGGACGATGCGGCCGCACCGACGGGCCAGCCACAGGAAGACGACCGTGAGCAGCGCGCCGAACAGCGTCGCGTACACGCTGGCCTCCGGGCCGAACTCGCCGCCGGTGATCAGCGTGGCCCCCGAGGTCGAGGCGTCCAGCAGTCCGTGCGTGTCGCCGTTGCCCGACACCTCGGTGCCGAAGATGCCGGACTCCGCGAAGTTCCAGCCGAAGTGCAGGCCGATCGGCAGCCACAGGGAGCGGGTGGCGGCGTACGCGGCGGCGAGCATGCCGCCGGCCTCGATGGAGACGGCGACGCCGCCCAGCAGGGTGGCGTCCTCGTTGAGCAGGTGGGACGCACCGAACGCGGTGCCGGACAGGGCCAGCGCGAGGTACGTTCCTAGGCCGCGCTCCACGAGCCGGAAGAGCAGGCCGCGGAACATCAGTTCCTCCGTGACGGCGGCGCCCGCCATGAAGCCGACCAGTCCGATCGCCCCGGTCGGCGAGCCGAAGCCGTGGACCGTGTAGTCCCCGAGGACGTAGAGGTTCGCAATGACGGCTCCGAACATCACGGCCCCGGCCACCAGGCCCCGCAGGAGCGATCCGGAGGCTCCCTCGCGGGCCAGTTCCGTGACCGGGCGCCGCTCGGTACGCCCCACGGCCCATCGGTAGACGAGCACCGGGAGCACGGCCGTCAAGCCGCCCCAGAGGAGCGAGAGCCACGGGTCGTCCTGGACCGCGGTGGCACCTTGACCGCCGACCGCACAGGCCAGGACCACGGCCAGGATCTGCCACACCAGTTTTCACGACGACTCCTTCTTCGGTTCCGTTTCCGGTTCCCCGTCCGGGCCGTGACCGAGGCGCCGTGGCTGAACCGAACGCTAGGGAAACGGTGATGGGGAATCGTCACCTCACGGAGGACACCTGCACGTGGCTCTCACGGGGGACAGAACCCCCGGCCACTCCCCCGTCGGCCGTCCGGTGCCGAACCTGCGGACGATCCGCCCGACCCGGGTAGGCGTCGGCTGCCGGGCGTGGACGGGAAGCGCCGCTCCGGCCCGCCGCCGCGCTCGTACGGTGGATGCACGGCTGGACGGGTGGACGGTTGGCCGGTGGCAGGCACTGTCGGCTGTCCCTGCGGGTGACCACGCACCGCGATGGGTGCCGGTCGAGAAGACCACCGTTTCGGGACCGCGGACGGCACCGAGTCGCTCGCGGACCTCCTCGGCGGGCGCTCGCAGCTGCTCGTCCACCACTTCGTGTCCGGCCCGTCCTACGAGGCCGGATGCCCGGCCACGACCTCGACACCGGTCGCGAGCATGTTGGCGGCGATCCGATCCGCCAGCGCGTCGTGGCACATCAGCAGGTCCATCGGCGGGTCGCCCTTCATGACGATCCGGTAGCCGCTGCTCGTCCGCTCGAGCTGCCAGTCGTGCCGCCCGGTGGTCCACATGTCCTCGTAGCAGGCGAGGTCCGGCGCGCCTGTGCCGGCCGCAGTGTGCACGCCGGTCCCGGGCGGTGGCTCGGCCTGGAACGAGACCCCGGGGAGGTAGCCGCCCGGCACGGCGGTCTGGAAGCGGAGCTCCGGGTATCGGTCGTCCCCGAGCGCCTCCAGCACCTCGGCCGCCGGGTAGCCGAACAGGTCGATGTCGTCGAGGACCACGGGGACGGCGGCCGGACCGCGCCACGCGGGCCCCGGCGCACCACGTCCGACCACGCCCCGGCCGGGAATCGGCCGCCGCGGGTGCCCGGCCCGGCTCAGCACGACGTACGCCATCAGCAGGTCGCCGGGTTCCGGGTCGTGCCGATCACCCCTCGCGCAGGCGGTCAGTTCGAGATCGCCCCACTGGACGGTGAAGATCCACGTCGCGTCGAGGCCTCCCGGACTCCGGACCTGGCCGAGGCCGGCCAAGGTCCTCCGCGTGGCGACATCGTCCATTCCGAAGCGGAGCGTTCCCGCACCGTCCGGCAGATGGACTCCGATCCCCGGCAGCAGTTCGAACATCCGCTGATCGTGGCGGCTCACGGCACATCGCCGCAAACGAGTTCGCCGCCGGTGACGGCGCCGTGCCGGAAGCGAGCACGCGCGGCCATCCGTTCCGCGGCGACCGGAGGCCGACTACCGTGGGCGATCGGCCCGATGGGCCGCGATCAGGTCGCGGTACCAGGCGTACGAGGCCTTCGGGGTGCGCTTCCGCGTCTCGAAGTCGACGTGGACGAGGCCGAAGCGCTGGTGGTGGCCCTCGGCCCGTCGAACACCCTGTCATCCTATTCGCCCGCCGAACTCAGACCGCGCGGGTACGGGCCTCGATGGCCTTGACCGTGTTCTTCAGTGCCTTCTCCAGCACGCCCTTGCCCACGCTGCCCAGCAGCAGCCCGGTGACACGCCCCTTGAGGTTCCTGCCTTCGCGAACCACCACGACGTCCAACTGCGTCGTCCCGTCCGGCAGGGGCGTGAAGGTGTACGTGTGCCCGGAGCGGCCGCCCCAGATGTTGGAGTCGACGGTCGTCATCACCACCCGGTGCGGATCGGACCAGTCGTAGTGCAGCCGCTCCCAAACGCCGCCCGAGCCCTCGGTGACGTCGGCGTGGTCGGCATCCTTCGCGTGTACCTGCAGGTACTCGTCGGAACTGTTGGGAAACAGCTGCCGACGGCCGGGCCCGAAATCGGTGAGGCACGCCACGAACTGTTCCGGTGTCGCATTCGTCCGCTCGGTGAGGTGGATGGTCGCCATGGTGTGCTTCTCGCGCTCCTCGCATCGGCGTGGTGATCTGCTGCACCCAGGTTCCCGCTCGGCACCCGCCGTCGAGCCGGTGTCGATCCCTGGTCCGCTCGGCGCGGGACCCTGGCCGGGGCCTCGGCGGACACCGGCCCGGGGCGCCACCAGGGTTCATCCCTGGGGCGACGGATCGGCGGTCCCGGGATCGTTGTCAGACGGTGCCGATCGGCATCTGCTGCGGCGAAGGAGCTGACGATGGTGGATTTCAAGATCGAGGTCGTGGTCGTCCCGGTCTCGGACGTGGACCGGGCCAAGGACTTCTACACTCGGATCGGCTTCCGCGAGGACGTCGACTTCTCCGGCCCGAGCGGCTTCCGGGTCGTGCACCTCACCCCGCCCGGCTCGGCCGCGTCACTCATCATCGGCAGCGGCGTGACCGACGCGGCGCCGGGGTCCGAGCGCGGTGTGCACCTCATCGTGGACGACGTCGTCACGGCCCGCGCCGAGCTGGCGGCCTGCGGCGTCGACGTCAGCGAAGTGTTCCACGACGCCGGCGGCGTCTTCCACCACGCCGGCACCACTGACCGGGTCCCCGGCCCGCACCCGGCCCGGCAGTCCTACGCGTCGTTCGCGTCGTTCGCCGACCCGGACGGCAACACCTTCGTCCTGCAGGAGGTCACGACGCGCCGGCCCGGCCGGATCAGTCACGTGGTCTACCGCTCGGCCGCTGAGGTCGAGCAGGCGCTGCGCGACGCGGCGCTCGCCCACGGCGAGTACGAAGGAAAGCTCGGCCACCACGATGCGGACTGGCCGTCGTGGTACGCCGCCCACATGGCCCGTGCCGCCGGCCTCGGCGACTGACGCTCGGTGACGGACGGGACGGGCATGGAATCCGGCAGCACGCCGATGGTGGGGCGGGAAGGCGAGCAGGCGGAGCTTTCGACGTTCGTGACGACCGCCGCAAGCGGGGCCCTCGTCCTACGAGGGGAGGCGGGAGTCGGCAAGTCGGCTCTGCTGGGCCACGCGGTCGCTCTGGCGGAGCAGGAAGACCATGCCGTCATCCGCGCCGCCGGTGTCGAGGCCGAGTCCGAGCTGCCCTACGCCGGGCTGCATCAGTTCCTTCATCCGCTGCTCAGCGAGGTCGCGCAGTTGGATGACGGGACCCGGGCGGTCTTCGACGCCGTCTTCGGCCGGGCCGAGGGGGACCCGCCGTCGGTCATGAGGCTCGGCATCGCGGTTCTCGGCCTGCTGTCACTGGCGGCGGCGCGGCAGCCGCTGCTGGTGGTCCTGGACGACGGGCAGTGGCTGGACGACTCCAGCGCCGACGTCTGCGGCTTCGTGGGCCGGCGCCTGGCCGGCAGCCGGGTGAAGCTGCTGATCGCGGTCCGTGCCGATGTGGTGTCGCGCTTCGACGCCGCGGCACTGCCCGAGCTGTCCGTCGCCGCCCTCGCCGACGAGGACGCGGCGCTGCTGCTGGATCGGCGGTACCCGCGGTTGGGCCGGCAGATCCGCCGGTCGGTGCTGGAGCAGGCCCGGGGAAACCCGCTGGCGCTGCTGGAACTGCCCACCCACCTCGGCGACCGGGCCGGCGACCGGGCGATGGGCGAACTCGTCGGTCAGCACGGCGTGCCGCTGCCTCGGCGGCTGCAACAGCTGTACGGCGCCCGGATCGCGGCCATCGGCGACGGTGTGCGTGCCGAGCTGCTGATGGGCGCTCTCGACGGCGTCGCAGCCGAGCCCGGCGGCGGCCCGTCCGGCACGCGCTACCGCATGCGCGACGCCGACGAGGCCGTGGCCGCCGGGCTGCTCGACTTCGAGCCGGCCACTGGCGACTTCACCTTCCGGCATCCGCTCGTGCGCTCCGCCGTGGTGCAGCTGGCCACCCCCAACCAGCGCCGCGCCGCTCACCAGGCGCTGTCGCAGGTCCACCGGGAGAACCTCGAACGCCGGGCGACGCACCTCGCCGCGGCCACCGTCGACCCCGACGAGGAGGTGGCCGGCATCCTGGAGGCAGCGGCCGAATCCGCGACCCGGCGCGGCGGCGCGCTGACGGCCGTGACCTGGCTGACCCGCGCCGCGGAGCTGAGCGAGAACCACTCCGACCGGTCCCGGCGCCTGGCGGACGCGGCGTTCGTCGCGGGCCACGCCGCCCGTCTCGGTCAGGCGCACCGGCTCGTCGTGTACGGGCTCACCCCCAGCCGGGCGGAGTCGCCGGTTGCGGTCCTGGCCTCCGCCTACCAGGCGCTCTACCAGGACGGAGACGTCCGTTCCAGCCAGCGGCAGGTCATGGCCGCGATCGAGCGGCTGCGGGGTGGCGGGAGCACCGAGCCCGACGAGGTCCTCACCCGGCTGGTGATCCTGCTGCTGGCGATCAGTCAGTACGCCGGGGAACGCCCGGCCTGGGAGCGCACCCACCAGCTCCTCGCCTCCCTGGGTGGCCTCGTCACCGGACGCACGCGGATCCACAGCGCTGCCTGGAGCGACGTGATCCGGTACGGCACCGAATGCGCCGGGATGGTGGAACAGGCCACCGCGAACCTCTCGGCCATGGAGCCCTGGGAGGTGACGCGGCTGGCCGTGTCCGCGTACCACCTCGACGTTCTGAGCCAGTACCGCCCGTATCTGCAGCGTGTCGTGGACCGCGAGTTGGAGACCGGGGCCGCGGCCAGCGGCATGGTCATGCTGCACCTGATCACGCTCGACCAGATGGCGGTCGGCGAGTGGAACGAGGCCGAGGACACCGGTCAGCGGGTCCTGGAACTGGCGGCCGAGCACGGCCACGAATTGTTCGCCGTCCAGAGCCGCGCCTACCTGGCCCAGCTCGCGGCGATGCGCGGGCAGGTCGGTCGGGCTCGGGACCTGCAGGCCGAAGTCGATGCCTGGGCACGGCCGCGCGGGCTGGGGTTCCTCACCCAACTCGCCGACTCCGCCGGCGCGACCGCCGCATTGAGCGCCGGTGACTACGAGGCCGCCTACCTGTACGCCATCGGCATCACGCCACCGGGCACCTTCCAGCCCTACAGGTATCAGGCTTCACGTACCCTGCTCGACCTCGTCGAGGCCGCCCGGCACACCGGCCGGGTCGAGCAGGCCAGGGCCCATGCCCTCGCCGCGCGCGACGCCGGACTGCCGGAGCTGTCACCCCGCCTGGCGCTGATCACTCATGGCGCGCTGGCGATGACCGCGGACAGCGAGTCGGAGGCCGCGGAGATGTTCGCGCGGGCCGAATCGCACCCGGACGCCGCCCGCTTCCCGTTCGAGCTGGCCCGGATCCGATTGGCGCACGGCATACGGGCACGTCACGCCCGAGGCCGGGTGACGGCACGGCAGTACCTCATTCCCGCGGCCGAGGCGTTCGAGCGGCTCGGCGCCGCCGGCTGGGCCGAGCGGGCCCGGGCCGAACTGCGGGCCACCGGGACGCCGCCGCACTCCTCGACGCTGAATCCCGCTTCGTTGACCTGGCAGGAACGCCGGATCGCGGACCTGGCAGCCGGCGGGCTGACCAACAAGGAGATCGGCAAGCGGATGCACCTGTCGCCGCGCACCGTCAGCTCGCACCTGTACCGCGTCTTCCCGAAGCTGGGCGTCACCACCCGAGCGGCGTTGCGCGACGCCCTGAGCCGGACGGAGGAGGTCTCGCAGGCATGACGGCCTCGGGCTCAGCTCCCCGTTCCCCCTGCGGCCAGGGGCCCGACGCCGTTGGCGGCCAGCCAGGCGAGCACGTGGTCGGCGACCGCGGGCCAGCCGCTGTCGACCACGAGCGAGTGACCCCGGTCCGCGTACTGCTTGAGGCCGGTCACGGCGGTGGAGTCGCCGTAGAGCTTGAAGACGGAGCGCGTGCTGACGTCGGCGACGATGCGGTCCTCCTGGCCGGATACGAGCAGGAGCGGCCCGCGTGTGGCGTTGCCGGTGTCGACCGTGACAGGGAGGGGACCGCGGTCGAGTCCCACGTCGACAAGAAGCCGGCGCGGGACGGGAACGGCGTGTCTCTCGAAGAGCTTCGCGGCCTCTTCCTCCCCGACCGTGTTGGCGACCGTGTGCCGGAACTGGGACGGGGTCAGCGATGCGAAGCCCTGATGCCGGTCCGATCCAGCCCGGACGAGCGACCACGGCCGGGTCCGGACCTCGGCCGGCACCGCGCCGCCGACCGGCACGGGCGCAAGGGCCACCGCGGCCCGGCCGAGGCCGGCGCCCATCAGCTGCTGGGCGATGAGACCGCCGACCGAGTGCCCGATGAGGACCGGCGGAGTCCCGAAGGAGCGCACGATCCTCTCGTAGTGGGCGGTGAGCGCGTCGAGTCCGAGGTCCCGGAGCGCGCCGGGATCCCGGCGCGCCTGCGCCGCGGTGCCCGCTTCCCCGGGCCAGCCCGGGACGCACACCGCGAAGCCGCGTGCCGCGAGCCGTTCCGCCCAGCCCTCCCAGCACGACATGTGGAACCACGCGCCGTGGATGAAGACTGCGGGAGTTCGATTCACGGCCATGCCTTCCGATTGCGTGGGGCAACCCTTCAAGCGTCGTCGACACCCGGCACGGCGGAAACAGTCGGATGACTGGATGTCACGGCCCGGCTGACGGGTCGGGTGTCCCGGCGTCATGTGACTGATGTGCTCCGGCGCGGGCCGGCCGGACAGTGGAGCGTCAGCAGGCTTCCCGAAAGGATCAGACGTGATCAACAGGCGTACGTTCACCAAGGCGGTCGGCCTGGGTATGGGTGCCGCGTCCCTGCCCCTCAGTGCCGCGGCCGCCGCGCCCGCGGCCTTCGGCGCCGCCTCCGACCGGCCCGGCCGCCCTGCCCCGGTCATCCCGGTCATCGCGCCGGGCACGCACACCGCGTTCACCGAGCTGAAGCAGGTCCGGGCCGGCGTGCTCGACATCGGCTACGCCGAAGCAGGCCCGAAGCACGGCCCTGTGGTCATCTGCCTGCACGGCTGGCCCTACGACATCCACAGCTTCGTCGACGTGGCTCCGCTGCTGGCCGACGCCGGCTACCGGGTGATCGTGCCGTACCTGCGCGGCCACGGCACCACGACGTTCCTGTCGCCGGCGACGGTCCGCAACGCACAGCAGTCCGCGATCGCGCTCGACATCGTCGCCCTGATGGAAGCGCTGAAGATCCGCAAGGTGGTCCTGGCGGGCTTCGACTGGGGCTCGCGCACCGCCGACGTCATCGCGGCCCTGTGGCCGGAGCGGGTCAAGGCCCTGGTGTCGGTGAGCGGATACCTCGTCACCAACGTCCAGGCGCAGCAGAACCCGCTGCCTCCGAAGGCCGAGCACACCTGGTGGTACCAGTACTACTTCGCCACCGACCGCGGTCGCAGCGCCATGGAGAACCGGCAGTACCGGAACGACCTCTGCCGGCTGGTCTGGGACGAGGTCTCTCCGACGTGGAAGTTCGACGACGCCACGTACCTGCGCACGGCCGCGGCCTTCGAGAACCCCGACTACGCCGCGATCGTGATCCACAACTACCGCTGGCGCCTCGGCCTGGCCGACGGCGAACGCCGTTACGACCGCTACGAGCAGCTGCTCGCGGACCGGCCGAGCATCGGTGTCCCGACCATCACCCTGGACCCGGCCCTCGATCCCTTCCTGGGCTCGACCGACGGCCTGGGGTACCGGGGGTTCTTCACCGGCGCGTACGAGCACCGGGTGCTCACCGGCGTCGGGCACAACGCGCCCCAGGAGGCTCCGACGGCGTTCGCCCAGGCCGTGGTGGACGCCGACCGGCTGGGCAAGGAGACCCGAGAATGAGCAGCCTCCGTACCGACGAGGACTCGGCGGCCGTCCGCAAGGCCCGCTTCGGCGCCCTTCCGGAACGCGTCGCCTTCGAGGACCTCGTCGAAGAGCGACCCCCGCTGCCCGCGAAGGCGGTGGACGGCTACGACCCGGACGGCTTGGCGGTCCGATTCGCCTGCCCGGCGGCGGACCTGGGCCTTTGACCCGGTTGTTCGAGGGGGTTGAAGCTGCCGCAGCGTCAACGCCCACCGTCGGACCTGGGACCGAACGAACCGGCCCGGATGTCGGGCGTGACCACCCGGACGGCCACGGCAGGCCACCACCTGCCGGGGCCCTCGCCGTCACGCGGCCGTGGCCGGGCGGCGGGTGCGGGTTCGGTGGCAGAACCCGGGTCAGCCGCGACCGGCCGGAACGCAGCGGAAGCTGCTCGCGTCCGACGGGTCGCCGTGGCCGGCGTACCGCGAGACCATCGGGTAGCGGCAGACGTCGCGGGCGACCGTCCGGCCGTCGGCGGTGGGCAGCGTGGCGTGCAGCACGGCCGGCGCCTGACCGTTCTCGACCCAGGCGGTCAACGCCGCGAGGTCGTCGACCTTGCCGCCGCCCAGCCCGCAGTGCGCGACGCCTGGGGCCAGGAACACCCGGTAGAAGTCGTCGACCTTCTTGCTGCCGCCCATCAGGGCGTCCACGCGTCGGCGGTAGTCGACTGTGCCGCCGGTGGGGATCAGCTGGTCGGCGTCGCCGTGCCAGGTGATCAGCTTGCCGCCGGCGGCGCGGAACGCCGACAGGTCCGGGTCGGAGGTGCCGATGACCGGGTCGTACTCGGCGCGGGCCTGCTGGAAGATGCGGTCGAACTGCGCGTAGGTGAGGTCCGCGGTGTCGAACGAGGGCTGCTTCTCCACGAACGTGGCGACCCACGCGGCCGGGACGATGAACGGCGAGCCCGTGGTGACGCCGTTCGCGTCGGTCTTGCTGGCCGCGAGGTAGCCGAAGTCGGCGCCGACCGGCAGCCCGTACCAGAGCCGCTTGCCGAACGCGTCGCGCGGGCCGTCCCAGATCCTGCGGACCACGTCGGCGTCGGCCGCGGTGATCGTGTGCTGCTTGCCGTCGCACTCGACCTTCGTGCCGATCAGGCGGCGCGGGTCGTAGTCGCAGCGCCCCGGGTCGCTGATCAGGCCGTCGACGACGCCGTCCCGCTTGTCGCAGGCCTCCAGCGCGGCCCGGTTGAAGGCGTTGAACTCGCACGCTGTCGGGTAGGTGTGCTCCTCGTTCATCACCACCTGCGGCCACAGCGTGGCGACCTCGAACCGGTTCCAGTCGATGCCCGGCGCGTCGGCGTTGATGCCGTTGAAGTCGGTGGGGTAGCGCTGGGCCTCCATGTATCCCTGGCGGCCGCCGGTGGAGCAGCCGTTCCAGTAGGAGTAGGACGCGGCCCGGCCGTACACCTCGGCGATGACCTGCTTGCCGACGACGGCCGTCTCGTGCGCCGAGCGGGCGGCGAAGTTCTCCAGCAGCGCGCTGTCGATCCGGCCGTCGGCCTTCAGCGCCCAGCTCGTGTCCAGGCCGCCGCCGACGCCGGCGTCCGTGGTCGCCGCCGCGTAGCCCTGCTTGACCGCCGCCGCCCGGGCACCGTCGTCGCCGGCGGCGTAGGCGGCGCCGCCGACCGCCTGGAAGCGGCCGTTCCACCCGGCTTGCGGCAACCAGACCTGTACCTTGGCGCGGTCGTTCGCACCGGGGTGGGTCAGCGTGACGGTCACCTCGCAGTGCGCCGGCACGTCGGGCACAGGGTAGCCGCCGAGCGGCGGGACTCCCGGCACCTGGTAGGTGCCGGCCGGGACGCCGGCCGCGGTGATCGACTCCACGACGATGCCCTCGGGCGCCGGCAGCTGGAACGGCGCGCAGGCGAACGAGACCGGGCCGGCAGTGGCGGCGGCCGCGGCCGACGTACTCACCGGCGCCTCGACGGCGCCGACGACCGCCAGCGGGACACCGGCCGCCACGAGAGTCAGCAGACGTCGTTTCATGATCACTCCTCGGGTAGGGGGTTGCGTCCTCACAGTGGCCGGTGCGTCGGCGCCGCCGCATCAGTCACCTGACGCTCAGTCGGCCGGGCGCGTACACCTCCCGAAGGAGACGTGACATGGCGTCACATGACCGATGTGGCCGGGCCGCGACGGGGGCAACAGTGAGGGCTGTCAGACCTCTTGTTCGGATTCCTTGGAGCGTGATCTCCCATGTCCAGCATCGAGAACGGCCGCAAGCAGCGATTCATCACGGGTGCGGCCGCGGCGGCCGCCGCGATCGGCGCCTTCGCCGTCGCCGGACCCGCGAACGCGGTGGCCCCCGTCACAGCGGCCGACCGGGCCCCGAAGCCGACCATCGTCCTGGAGCACGGTGCGTTCGCCGACGGCTCCAGCTGGGACGGCGTCATCCGTGACCTGCGCCGCGACGGCTACCCGGTGGTCGCCGCCGCCAACCCGCTGCGCGGCCCGGCATCCGATGCCGCCTCCCTGCGCAGCCTCATCGCCCACATCAAGGGCCCGGTGGTCCTGGTCGGCCACTCCTACGGCGGCTCGGTCATCAGCGCGGCGGGCCACGACAACCCGCAGGTCAAGGCCTCGGTCTACGTCGCGGCGTTCCTGCCGGCCCCGGGCGAGACCGCGTTGGAGCTGACCAACCGGTTCCCCGGCTCGACTCTGCCGGGCACGCTGGACCCGGTGCCGTACACGGCCGCCGACGGCAGCACCGGCACAGACCTGTACATCCAGCAGGACAGCTTCCGGCACCAGTTCGCCGCCGACGTCCCGGCCGAGCAGGCCGCGCTGATGGCCGCGACGCAGCGGCCGATCG
Organism: Kitasatospora sp. NPDC085895; assembly: GCF_040702125.1. NCBI lineage: Bacteria > Bacillati > Actinomycetota > Actinomycetes > Kitasatosporales > Streptomycetaceae > Kitasatospora > Kitasatospora sp. NPDC085895. The sequence goes on from NZ_JBFBJY010000026.1 coordinate 81,665, forward strand.
CGCAGGCCGCTCTGACCGAGAAGGCCACCGTCGCCGCATGGGAGACCGTTCCCAGCTGGGACATCGTCACCACGCAGGACCTGAACATCCCGTCGGCCGCACAGGAGTTCATGGCCCGTCGTGCGCACGCCCACACCACCGAGGTGGCCGCGTCGCACTCCGTCGCCGTCTCCCACCCCGATGTCGTGGCCGGGGTCATCGAGAAGGCCGCCCGCGCCACCCGCTGACCGGCCGTCGACCAGCGGCCCCTGAACGCCGAGAGGGCGGTCTCCCCCTCCGCCCTCTCGGCCCGTCCCCCACGGCGACCCCGTGGGCGACCGCGGTCATCGGCCGGACAGCGCGCCGTCGAGCTCGCGGCGGGAGGTGATCCCCAGCCTGGCGAAGATCTTGCGCAGGTGCCACTCGACCGTGCGAGGGCTGAGGAACAGTTGCGCGCCGATCTCCGCGTTCGAATGTCCGGCGACCACCAGCCGGGTGATCTGCGTCTCCTGCGGCGTCAGGACGGGTGCGTCGACAGGTCGCCTCCGGACGGTCTCGCCGGTGGCGAGCAGCTCCCGCCGGGCCCGCTCGGCGAACGCCTCCATACCCATCGTCAGGGACGCCTCGTGCGCCGTCCGCAGCTCGGCGCGGGCTTCGCCCCGCCGGTTCCGGCGGCGCAGCCATTCTCCGAACAGCAGCCGGGCACGGGCCGCGAACACCTCGAGCCCGCCCCGGCTGAAGTGGTCGATCGCCTCGCGGTAACGGTCTTCGGCCTGCTCTTGTGCTCCGGCCAGGGCGTCGGCGACCGCCCGCGCGCCCAGCGCCCAGGGCGTGCCGGCCCGGCTCCAGTCCGCCAGCCGCTCGCGCGCCCGCGCCGCCGCGGCCGGGTCGCCGGCCCGGGTCGCCGCCTCGATCAGCTCGCTGCACGTCCAGTGGTGCACGACCAGGTCCTGATGTTCCGAGCCCCGCAGCGCCGCTTCCAGCGCGAGCGGGTAGTTGCCCAGGCCGTTGTGGAGCACTGCCCGCGCACACGCCGCCATGGCGATCAACCGGCCCAGACCGCGCTGCTCGCCCTCCCGCTCCGCGGCCTCGACCAGCTCCAGGGCCGACCGTTCCCGCCCCCGGTACGCGCTCAGCAAGGCCGTCGTCGCCACGCGCGTCGCCCTGCCGGTGGCCTCCTCGGTGTTCGCACCCTCGGCCAGCAGATCCCAGGCCTCGGGAAAGCGCCCCGCACAGCCCAGCGAGGCCGCCCGGTAGGGCAGCGCCGTCGACAGGATCGACAGGGCGCCCGTCGTCCGGGCGTAGCGGACCGCCCGGTCGGTGATGTCCAGCCACGCCGCCAGGTCGCCCAGCTCCACGGCCGCGCTCGCCGCCGGCCACAGGACGACCAGATCCTCGTCGTCGGTGAGGGAGTGCAGCGCCCGCGCCAGCAGCGGGAAGGCCGCAACCGGGCCGTCGATGGCCCAAGTGACCAGAGCCCGTAGGAAGACTCCGGCCGTCTCGTCGCCGGACGGCAGGTCGCGGGCGGCTTCGGCGGCTCGCCGCAGCCCGCCTTCGTCGAGTCGGCCGGCCCAGACGGCCGCGCCGAACGCCGCGAGGTAGGTCTCTCGCGCGGCGGCCGGGTCGAGCTCCCCGAGCTTGCCCGCCGCCACGAGCAGGGGCTGGACCGCGCCGACCCCGGGGTCGGTCATGGCCGACGCCTTGGCCCGCAGCCTGCTGGTGTTGGCCTGCTGCAGCGGGTCCAGCGGCCCCAGTTCGGCGGCGGCGAGCAGGTCGGGCACCCGGGCGGGTGCCGCCGCGTCGAGATGGGCCGCCGCCGCGGCCAGCGCCCGCCGTGCCCGCTCCTTCGGGTCGGGGCTGAGAGCCGCAGCCCGTTCCAGGAAGGAGGCGGCCGCCGCCCGGCCGCCGCGGGCCAGGGCCCGGTCGGCCGAACGCTCCAGCACGGCGGCGACCAGCTCGTTCGGTCCGACCGCGGCGTGTGCCAGATGCCAGGCACGCCGGTCGGGATCGCGCTCGGCGTCGGTGGCGTCGGCGAGCGCTCCGTGCACCGCCCGCAGGGCTTCGGCGTCGGCGCCGCGCCAGGCCGCCGAGCGCACCAGCGGGTGCCGGAACCGCACCGGGGCGCCCAGCCTGAGCAGTCCGGCGGCCTCGGCCGGCGCCGCCGCATCGGGCCCGATGCCCAGCAGGCGGAGGCCGCGCCACAGCAGCAGTTCGTCGCCGACCGGCTCGACGGCCGCGAGCAGCAACAGGGCGCGGGTGTCGTCGGGCAGCACGTCGATGCGCCGCCGGAAGCCTTCCTCGACCCGGGTGGCCAGGGGTGCGACGCCGGGTCCGCCGAAGCCGAAGGCCAGCTCCACCGGCGACAGATCCTGGGGCAGTTCGAGCAGAGCGAGCGGGTTCCCGCCGGTCTCGGCGACGATCCGGTCCCGCACCCGCGGGTCGATCGGCCCGGGCAGCGCCGAGTGGAGCAGGGCCCGGGCGTCCGCGTCGGCCAGCCCCCGAAGCGGAAGGTCCGGCAGACCCGAGAGGCCTCCCTCCTGGTCGCCGACCCGCTCGGCGAACACCAACGCCACCGATTCGGCGTCCAGTCGGCGGCCGACGAACCCCAGGATCCGAAGGGACATCAGGTCCAGCCACTGCGCGTCGTCGACCAGGCACACAAGCGGGGTCTCGGCTGCAGCCTCGGCGAACAGGCCGAGGACCGCCATCCCGACCAGAAGCAGCTCGGGCGCGGCCCCGGCGCTCAGGCCGAAGGCGACCCGCAGCGCGTCCTGCTGGACCTGCGGCAGCGTGTCGAGATGCGACAGCAGCGGGGCGCACAGGCGTTGCAGGCCCGAGTACGCGAACTCGGACTCGGCTTCGATGCCGTCCGTGCGAACGGTCTGCATCCGCGCCGCCTGCGCCGCCGTGTAATCGAGCAACGCGGATTTTCCGATGCCCGCCTCGCCGCGCAGCACCAGCACCCGGCTCCGCCCGTCGCGCACCTCACGCAGCAGGCGGTCCAGGGTCTCCAACTCGCGGTGCCGCCCGAGCAGCCGGTGTTTCGTGTCCTGCCCCATGTGCTTCCTCCGGCGCGTGTCCCCTGGCGGGGGTCCCCCTCCCGGAGGAGCTTCGCCTCCATCCTACGAACATCGCCGATGGTCAAGATCCATCCGGTTCCGGCCAGCTTCCTCGACTCAGCGTCAGATGACGGATGCGGGACGGATCCGGCACGCACGACAGTGGCAACCGAGAGAACTCGCAACGTATTGACAGGGACTTGAGATGACTCGCACTTGGTTGATCACCGGCGCATCCCGGGGCTTCGGTCGGCGCTTGGCGGCGGCGGTTCTGGAAAGGGGGGACCGACTGGTGGCCACGGCACGCCGGCCGGAGCAGCTCGACGACCTGGTGTCCCGCTACGGTCAGCGGGTCCGAACCGCGGCCCTCGACGTGACCGACGCGGACGCGGCCCGGGCTGCGGTGCGTGCCGCGGTCGACGCCTTCGGTCGCCTGGATGTGGTGGTGAACAACGCCGGATACGCCAACAGCGGCCCGATCGAGGAGATCCCCGAGCAGGACTTCCGCGACCAGTTCGAAGCGAACTTCTTCGGGGTCGTCAACGTCACCCGGGCCGCCCTACCGGTGCTGCGTGAGCAGCGGTCGGGCATGTTCGTGCAGTTCTCGTCCCTGGGCGGCCGAGTCGGCGGCACCCCTGGGATGGGCGCCTACCAGAGCGCGAAGTTCGCCGTCGAGGGGTTCTCCGAGGTACTGGCCGTCGAGGTAGCGCCCTTCGGGGTGAAGGTCGTCATCGTCGAGCCCGGCGCCTTCCGGACGGACTGGCAGGGCTCCTCCATGGAACTGCATGCGGTCGGGGCCGACTACGAGCAGACCGTCGGTGCCATGAACCGGTACCGGCAGGAGAACAACGGGACGCAGCCCGGCGATCCGGCCCGCGCCGCCGAGGTCATCATCGACGTCGTCAACCACGACGATCCGCCCCGTCGGCTGCTGCTCGGTGCCCAGGCCGTGACCGCGGCCCTGGAGGCGGGTGAGGCACGCGCGGAGGAGACGCGGAAGTGGGCCGCGGCGAGCCGTTCGGCCGACTTCCCACCGGAGGAGTGACGACCGGGCCGACTCCGCGAACGACGACCTTCCACGGACCGTAGACCCAGGCTGATCATCGGTGCCTCCACCGGACTGGAACCACGGGCCCGACCGCGCAGCCGGCCGGTGGTCCCGGCCACTCCCCCTCTGCAGGCAGGTCGGGCGTGCTGGTACCCAGCGAGCGCAGCACGACCGGCTACCGGCTGTACGTTTTCGACACCATGCACTCGCAGATGCACCAGCATCTGAAGCAGTTGCCCTGGCGGGACGTTCCGCTGACGGGCAGGACCCGCACCACCGTGCACGCCGCGACGAGATGCGTCGCGTCAGGGTCGCCGCCCTCACGGCTCCCCGCCCAGGACGCGCTGTTTGACGGCGTCCGGCGGGTGCCCCAACCAGGCCGACGGCCCTACCGCATATTCGGTCGGCTGGGCAGTCGCGCCCTTGGCCTCGCTCCCGCGTCCGAGATGGCCGACTGAGGTCGACCGGACATCGCGGCCCGGCCGAACCGCTGGTGACGGCCTTCTCAATCATCGAACACCCTGTCTTCACGCCCCACCACCGCGCGCGGCCGCGCGGGCCCGTGTCCGACGGCGCCCTCGCCCTACGGGCTCGGTTCTGACCTGTGTCACGGCCACCACAGGCATCAATTAGCCAGCACAGTAATACCGGTGTGTGGCAATCAGGTCGCGATACCAGGCGTACGACGCCTTCGGCGTGCGCGCCTGGCTCTCGAAGTCGACGTGCACCAGGCCGAAGCGCTGCTCGTAGCCCTCGGCCCGTCGAACACCCTGTCATCCTACGTAGGCCCGCAGATCACCGGAAGCGTGCGGAAGAGCTGCTGGGAGCCGATCCCGCGGATCCTCACCTGGGCCCATAACGGGTCTACCAGCCACCCGGTGATCACGACTCGACATGCGCCGTAGGTGGCGCGCTGAGGTGCCGCACCCCAAGGGCGGGTAAGGAGTCGAGTCAACGGTCAACCAGCCGTGGACGAGGGGCCTCGCCCGTGGATTCCACGTCAGTATCGTCGGCGGCGTCGATGCCGACCGGGCCTCGGGGAAGTATCCGGTCCAGCCACCTCGGCAGCCACCAGTTGGCCCGGCCGAGGAGTGTCATGGTCGCCGGCACCAGCACCATGCGTACGACCGTGGCGTCGACGAAGATCGCGGTGGCCAGGCCGAGCCCGAACATCTTGGCGGAGGGGTCCTCGGCGACGGCGAAGGACAGGAAAACCGCCACCATGATGAGGGCGGCCGAGGTGATGATCCGGGCGGTGCCCGAGACACCCTCGACGATCGCCGTGCCGTTGTCGCCGGTGCGCAGGTACTCCTCGCGGATGCGGGAGAGGAGGAACACCTCGTAGTCCATCGACAGGCCGAACAGGATGGCGAAGAGGAACATCGGGATGAACGACACGATCGGAACCGTCGCTTCCAGCCCGATGAGTGCGCCTCCCCAGCCCCACTGGAAGACCGCGACCATGATGCCGTAGGCCGCGCCGATGCTCAGCAGGTTCAGCAGTACCGCCTTGAGCGGTACGAGGACCGAGCGGAAGACCAGCATCAGCAGCAGGAACGACATCGCCAGCACGGCGGCGACGAACACCGGCAGGCGTTGGCTGGTGCGTCGGCCGACATCGGACAGGCTCGCGGCGGCGCCACCGACGTGGGCCCTGGCCGGGCCATGCCCGATCGCCGTGGGCAGCACCTCGGTGCGCAGCCGGGCGACGGTGTCGGCCGTGCTCTTCTCCTGCGGACCGGTGGTCGGGAACACCACCAGGGTCGCGATGCCGGTGGCCCGATCGATGTGCGTCGGCGCGACGGATGCGATGCCCGGATCCACCGCGACCGCCCCGACGAGACGGTCCAGCACTTCCGGATCACCGGCGGGGTCCGCGGCGATGACGAGGGGACCGTTGGTGCCCGGGCCGAACCCCTCGGCGACGAGGTCGTACGCGCGGCGCTCGGTACGGCTCCGAGGCAGCGACCCGTCGTCGGGCAGGCCGACGCGCAGGCCGAGCACGGGCAGCGTCGCCGTCAGCAGCAGCCCCGTCGCGCCGACCGCGTACGGCACCGGGTGCCGGCTGACGTGCCCGATCCAGCGCCGCCACCCGGCGGCGGGGGCGGCGGCCCCCTCCGTGTCCTGCCGCCGGCCGAATCGGCCCGGCCGCCCCGCCCGAAGTGCCCGGGCGATCCGACCGGGGCGGCCCAGACGCGGGCCGGCCACGCCGAGGAAGGCCGGCAGCAGTGTCACCGACGCCAGCACCATGGTCAGGACGACGATCGAGACGGCAAGGCCGCCCACCGTCACGAACGGCACGTTCGCGACCGCCATGCCGAGGATCGACACGACGACGGTGCCGCCGGCGAAGACCACGGGCCGCCCCGCCGTGGCCACCGCCCGTCCGGCCGCCTGGTGTGGATCGAGCCCGCGGGCGAGGTACTCCCGGTGCCTGGCGAGCACGAACAGCGCGTAGTCGATGCCCACTCCGAGCCCGACCATGCTGCCCAGGACCGGTGCGAAGGTGGGGACGTCCGTCACCCCCGCCAGTACCGTCATCGTGGCGACCCCGACGGTCAGCCCGAAGACCGCCATGCCGATCGGCAGCGCGGCGGCGACGAGCGAACCGAACGCCAGGAACAGGATCGCGGCCGCGGCGAGAAGGCCGATCAGCTCGCTCACGCCACCGTCGGGGTCGGCGAAGGCGTAGAAGAGGGTCCCGCCCATCTCGATGCGCAGGGGCAGTTCGGCGCGCAGCCGGTCGCCGAGTTCGACGAGGGCGTGGAGGTCTTCTGCCGACAGCCGGCTCTGGTCGGGGTACTGCACCCGGACGACCGCGATCCGCCCGTCCGCCGAGACGAGGCCGCCGCGCACGGCGGTGTCCCCGCCCACGTCGAGTGCCCCCGCCGGGTCGCTCGTGCCGATCACGTGCGGCAGCCGCTTCACCTCGGCCTGCAGTCGCGTGAGAGCGGTACGCGCGCCGTCGTCGGCGAAGAACGTCGCACCGCCGTCGAGGGGGGTGACGACCATTTGGGCGGTCATCCCCTCCTGGCCGGTGCCTGCCTGCTCGATCAGTTCCGCGGCCCGTCGGGAGTCCAGTCCCGGAGCGGTCATCGAGTCCGCGGTCCGCCCGCCGAAGGCGACGGCGGCGAGGACGGCGAGCGTGCCGGCGATCAGCCATGCCGCGATCACCCGCCAGGGATGGCGCGCGGCGCCTGCGCCCAGGCTCAACAGGGCTTTCGAGAGCATCGGGTCCTCCAACCACCTCGTCGGCCGTCCTTGTACGGCCGCCGATGTCGAGGCTCGTCGCCACGGCGCTCCGCGGCATCGGCCCGCGGGCCGCGGATCCGTCGGCCCCGGGGCGGACTGACGACCCGTCCTTTCGGCCGATGCGCGGCAAGCGCCGGTCCGTAGGCTGAGAACCGTGCTCCGAGACGACCTGCGAACCCTGTGGACCGAACCCCGGCCGCCCGGCGCGCCCGCCCGGGTGTGGCGGGACTGGGCGCTGCTCGCCGCGTGCCTCGCCGCTGTGGCGCTGGAGGCCACCCTGCGCGAGAACGTCGTGTGGCGGCCGGTGGCGGTGGTGTACGCCGTCTGGCTGTGCCTGCTGCCCCTGTGGCGCCGGACCCGCCCGCTGGCGACGGTGACGCTGGCGTTCGGCTCGGTGACCCTGCTGACGGTGGCCTCGCTCGTCACCGCACCTCGCGAGCCCATCGGCCTGTACACCGGCGCGATCGTGCTCGTACTTGTGTACGCGCTGCCCCGCTGGGGATCGGGGCGGGAGATCGTGCTGGGCGGCGCGCTGATCCTCGCGGTCGGCGCGCTGTGTGTCGTCCCGGACGACACCTCGGTCGTCGACAAGGCCGGGGGCTACGTCTTCCTGCTGCTGCCCGGCGTGCTCGGGGCTGCCGTGCGGTTCCGAGTGACCGCTCACGAGCGGCAGTTGGAGCAGGTGCGCTCCCGTGAGCGCGAGCAGCTCGCCCGGGAACTGCACGACACGGTGGCCCACCACGTGTCCGCCATGGTGATCATCGCCCAGGCGGGCCGGGTGATCGCGGGCACCGACCCGTCCGCCGCCGTCGAGGCGCTGGAGGGGGTCGAGGAGGAAGGGGCGCGCACACTGGAGGAATTGCGCGCCATGGTCGCCGCGCTGCGCGACCGCGGGGTCGGCGCCGATCTGGCGCCGCCGGCCGGCGTCGCGGACCTGGAGCGCCTGGTGCGCGCCCCGGGCGGCCGCCTCAAGGTCGACCTGGGGCTCGACGGCGAGCTGGCCGCGCTGCCCCCGGCCGTGGACGCGGCCGTCTACCGGATCGTGCAGGAGTCGGTGACCAACGCGCTGCGCCACGCGGTCGACGCTACCGAGGTCGTCGTCCGGGTCTCCGAGGAACGGCACACGGTACGGGTGAGCGTGCGCGACAACGGCCGGCGCACCGGCCGGGGTCGCGACGGATACGGGCTTACCGGATTGCGCGAGCGCGCGACGCTGCTCGGCGGCACACTACGAGCCGGCCCGGGTACCGACCGGGGGTGGTATGTCGACGCCGAACTGCCGAGAGCGAGGAACGAGAGCGGTGTCCATTCGCGTCCTCGTCGCTGACGACCAGACGATCATCCGCACCGGGTTGCGGATCATGCTGAATGCCCAGCCCGGCATCGAGGTTGTCGGCGAGGCCGCCGACGGGCGGGAGGCGGTCCGTCTGGCCCGCGAACTGCGCCCCGAGGTCTGCCTGTTCGACATCCGGATGCCCGTACTCGACGGGCTGGAGGCCACCCGGCTGATCGCCGGCCCGGGCGTCGCCGACCCGCTGGCCGTGGTCGTCATCACCACGTTCGACCTCGACGAGTACGTCTACGGCGCGCTGCGTGCCGGCGCCCGCGGATTCCTCCTCAAGGACACGGGACCGGACCTCCTGGCCCAAGCCGTACGGTCGGCGTCCGGCGGTGAGGCACTCATCGCGCCCAGCGTCACCGTCCGTCTGCTCCGGGCATTCGCGGACCTGCCCGCCGGCCGGCCCCTGGCCCAGCCGGTCTCCCCCGTCACCGCCCGCGAGGAGCAGGTGCTCCTCGCCGTCGCTCGCGGGCTGACCAACACCGAGATCGCCGATGCACTGCACATCAGCCTCAGCACGGTGAAGACGCATCTGGCCAGCCTGATGGCCAAACTCGGCGCCCGCAACCGGGTCGAGATCGCGATGTGGGCCTACGAAACGCGCCGTATCCTTCCCGGAAGCTGAGCCGGGTGCCGGGCCATGTCCCATGAGTCCCCGCCCGGACATCAGTGCACCGGTCGGCTCACGTCGGCTCCACGTGCCTCACCCGCGCCAAAGCGTGACGTACCAGAGGCTGGAACTGGGACCGTGAGACACCCGATACGACAAGACTCCCCACAGCTACCCCGCCGGTCGCCACCTGCACGCCTCGATGATCTGGATCAAAGACCTCACCAGCCCCCCCGATGATCACGACTCAATACGCGCCCTAAGCGCAATACCGGTGACTTTGGTGCGGTGTGGTCGTTGATTGAGGTGTGCCACGGCCTGGACAGGTGAAGTCGCCGGTGGGTGACCGGTTCTCGGATCGGATCGCGTCGGGGTGCTGACGCGGGCTTTCCCGCCCGAGCTGATCGACGAGGTGGTCGCGGAGTGCGGTCGGGTCGAGCAGCGGCACCGGCTGCTGCCGGCGCGGGTGGTGGTCTACTTCGTGCTGGCGATGTGCCTGTTCTTCGGGCAGGGCTACGAGGAGGTGGCCCGGCTTCTCGTGCAGGGGCTCGAGGGCGAGGGCCGGTGGGCGAAGGCGTGGCGGGTGCCGACGACGGCGGCGATCGGCCGGGCTCGGCTGCGGTTGGGTCCGGAGCCGTTGCGCATGCTGTTCGCCAGGGTCTGCCGGCCGGTGGCGGTCGCCCGGACTCCGGGCGCCTGGTTCCGGCGGTGGCGGCTGGTCGCGGTGGACGGCACGTCTTCGACCTGCCGGACACGGCGGCGAACACGGAGTTCTTCGGGCGGCCGGGCACCGGTCGGGGCCAGGGGCGGAGTGCATATCCGCAGGCCAGGGTGGTGGCGCTGGCCGAGTGTGGCACCCACGCGGTGTTCGCGGCCGAGGTCGGGCCGTTGTCCGTGCACGAGAGCGCCCTGGCCCAGCGGCTGTTCCCCGCACTGGCCGAGGGCATGCTCGTATTGGCCGACCGCGGGTTTTGCGGGCTGGACCTGTGGCGGGCCGCGAAGGCGGGTGGGGCCGATCTGTTGCGGCGGGTGCGGAGTGTGGTCGTGCTGCCGGTCGTCGAGATGCTCGAGGACGGCTCCTACCTGTCGGAGATCGTCGCCGCGCGGGACCACTACCGGCGGGCGGCCCCGGAGCGGGTGCGGGTCGTCGAGTACACACTCGGCCCGACCGGCGGCGACGGCACTGTCTACCGGCTGATTACCAGCATCCTCGATCCCGCCGAGGCGCCGGCCACCAAGCTCGCGGCCCTGTATGCCCAGCGGTGGGAGATCGAGAACACCCTCGACGAGATCAAGACCCACCAGGGCGGACCCAACCTCGTCCTGCGCTCGCAGCACCCGCGCGGAGTCGAGCAGGAGGTCTTCGCGTTCCTGCTGGTCCACCACGCGCTGCGGGACCTGATGCACCGGGCCGCACTGCGGGACGGACACGACCCGGACCGGATCTCCTTCACCCGCACCCTTCGCATCGTCCGCCGCCACGTCACCGGGCAGGCGGCGCTTTCCCCCCTCCCGACTCGCCCGGGCCACCACCCGGAGCCTGCGTGAGATCACCGAACGACTCCTGCCCGCAAGGCAGTTGCGCTCCAATCCCCGCGTGATCAAACGCAAGATGTCCAACTGGGCGCTCAAACGAACCGAACATCACAACCCGCCCCGGCCACACGCGCCGACCGTGCACCTGGTGGCCCCGACCAAGACCCACTCCAAACGCGACAAAACAACTAAATCACCGGCATTGGCCCTAAGCGCTCTCGGACGGCACCGGAAACCGCACGTACGTCACCACTGCGCGCGGCCTTGAGCCGGCCATGGCCTACTACGGTCTCCTCGACCGGACGCCGATGTGCCGGCACGAGGGTCGCCCCACCTCCACTCACCCACACCCAGGTCCGGCAGGCCCGCTCGCAGCGCGCCGTACCCCACCTCGCTGCGGAAGGACGCGACGCGGAGGACCCGGCACGCGGCACAGCGACGTAAGTCGTCGAGACCGGCCACCGGGAGCGTGCTCATCGAGCGGAAATGTCCACCGTGTCAGGACCACCTGCACGCCCGGTCGGGACGGACCAGCCGCTGGCGATGACCTCTGCGCCCGTTGAACACTCTGTCTTCGCCCCTCGCGACGGCTCGCCGCTTCGAACGTGCTCCATCACAAGACAGCCAACCGGTATCGGATCTGACACGGATCGGTTCCTACTCCGATGCCCAACTACTCTTTCCACAAAGCCCGGTGGGTGGCAATCAGGTCGCGGTACCAGGCGTAGGAAGCCTTCGGGGTTCGGACCTGAGTGTCGAAGTCGACGTGGACGAGACCGAACCTTTGATGGAACCCCTCGGCCCATTCGTAGTTGTCGAGCAGCGACCAGGTGAAGTAGCCGCGGACGTCGACGCCTTGGGCGACCGCGGCAGCGAGGGCGTCGAGGTGGCCGGCGAGGTAGGCGATCCGGTCGGGGTCGTCGACGGTGCCGTCGGGGGCGGGTGCGTCGGCGACGGAGCAGCCGTTCTCGGTGACGGTGACGGGTGGGAGTGCGGTGTCGTAGCGGTCGCGCAGGCCGACGAGGAGTTCACGCAGCCCGTCGGGGACGACCGGCCAGTCGAAGGCGGTGCGGGGGACGCCCTCGATCGGGGCTTCGGAGAAGGGGAGGGCGGGGTCGGTGGGGGCGGCGATCCGGGTGGGGTTGTAGTAGTTGACGCCGAGGCCGTCGAGGCCGGGGCCCGAGATGAGCTTGAGGTCGCCGGGGCGGACGGCGCCGCCGAGGTCCTCGTCGAGGCCGAAGGCCGACAGGTCGGGGTACCGGCCGAGCAGCAAGGGATCGGTGAACAGCCGGTTGTGCAGGGCGTCGTAGGCTGCGGCGGCCTCGACGTCGGCGGGGTCGTCGGTGGCCGGGCGGACCGGGGTGAGGTTGTTGGCGATCATCACCTGCAGGCCGCGTTCGCGCAGCACCGCGGCGGCCAGTCCGTGGCCGAGCAGCTGGTGGTGGGCGGCGGGCAGCGCGTCGAGCATCAGCGTCCGGCCGGGGGCGTGGATGCCGAGGGCGTAGCCGTAGACCATGTGCACGAAGGGCTCGTTGAGGGTGATCCAGGCGGGCACCCGGTCGCCGAGCCGGTCCGCGACCACCGCCGCGTACTCGGCGAAGCGGTGGGCGGTGTCGCGGTTCAGCCAGCCGCCCTCGTCCTCCAGGGCCTGCGGGAGGTCCCAGTGGAAGAGGGTGGGCAGCGGGGTGATCCCGGCTTCCAGCAGGGCGTCGACCAGGCGGTCGTAGAAGTCGAGGCCGGCCGGGTTGGTCTCACCCGCGCCGGTGGGCCGGATCCGGGGCCAGGCGATCGAGAAGCGGTAGCCGTCCAGGCCGAGGCCCTGCATCAGGGCGACGTCCTCGGGATAGCGGTGGTAGTGGTCGCACGCCACCGCGCCGGTGTGGCCGTCGCGGACGGCGCCGGGGCGGGCGGCGAACACGTCCCAGACGGACGGCCCGCGGCCGTCCTCGTCCACCGCGCCCTCGATCTGGTAGGCGGCGGTGGAGGCTCCCCAGCGGAAGTCGGACGGGAGGTCGAGTCGGTTCGGCATGGCCTGACTTCCTGCTCGCGAGGGCGGTGACGGAATCACAAGAACATGAGGAGCTCTCATGTTAGTGCGGCGCCACACGGCGCACCAGGCACCCCGCGACGACGACCGCTGCGCACCGCCCCCGGCCCCCGTCACCGGCGCCCGCCGTGCCGACAGGTGCTGAAGGGGCGGCCACCACGACGGGACGGCGAGCTGACGGGGACGGCCACCCCCGCGCGGCCACCTCACCGCCTACGGCGCTTCAGGCCAGTTATTAATATGACCATCCGATGAGCCGGTCGGCGGGCTCGGTGGCGCGGATCGGCGGACCTGTCGGACCCCCGCACTAGGGTGACCGCATGGCAGAGGTCCCGCTCGTGGCCGCGCCCTCCGTCGAGGCGCTGAACACCGTGGTGGAGCGCGCCTGCGAGCCGCCCACCAGCGCGTCCCGCGCGAAGCAACTGCGGTGGGTCGCCGGTGAGCTCCGCACCGCCCTGGAGCGCGGCGAGATCCCCTCCTCCGCCGCCGCCTCCCCCGCCGAGCTCCTCGCCCCCGACACCCTCGCCGCCTACCTCGACGCGGCCGAGCGCGGTCTGCTGCGCCGCAAGCCCGCCGCCCGGCCGGACCAGCCCTCCCCCGCCTCCATGCGGGTGCGGGAGGACTGTCTGCAGATCCTCGGCGCCGGCGCGGGGATCGCCGTCGTACTGCCGCCGCGCACCCGGCAGGGCGGGCTGCGGCCGGTCGTCGCCGCCCGGCCTCGCAGCATCCTGCTCGGCCACCTGGAGCGGGCCGTCCGGCCGGGCCAGTCCGAGGCGCGGAGCCGGATCCTCGCGATCATCGGCACGGTGATGGACACCGGCTGCCGCGCCGGCGAACTCTGCCACCTGCGGGTGGGCGACGTCGACACCGACCGGGGCCGGATCCGCGTCACCCGCCTCCCCCAGCACCGCGACCTCGCGGCCGAACCGGTCACCGAGACCGTCGCCCTCTCGGGCCCCACCCGGGCCGCCCTGCAGAACTGGCTGAAGGCCCGCGGCCACCTGGTCGTCCGCGACGCCGCGAAGCCCGCCGGGCGGGCGAACGAGACCACCGACGCCCTGTGGGTGAGCGTCTCCCCCAGCGGCCGGGCCCGGCCCGGCCTGCCGCTGCACTTCCGCGGTCTGGCCCGCGCCTACGTCCGCGAGATCCGCAGCCTGAACCTCGACATGGCCGGCGAACCCGGCTGGGAGCCGATGCCGAAGCGGATGGAGCAACTCCGCCGCGCCATCGACCTGGAACCGTCCGACCTCGCCGGGGCCACCGTCCTGCGCCGCGCCGACCCGAAACCGTGACGGCCCGGGCACGGTGACGGTCCGGCAGGGTGACGGGCGGCGCCGAGGTGAGGAAGCCGCGGGCCAGCGGGCTGAACGCCACCAGGACGACGCCGAGTTCGCCGGCCGCTGCCAGGGGGCCCTGCTCGGGGTTGCGCGACCGGAGGCTGTACTCGTTCTGCAGCGCGGCGATCGGGTGCACGGCGTGCGCCCGGCGCAGCGTCGCGGCCGCCGGGGCGGAGACCGTGATGCTCGCCGGCGTCGGGTGACCTCTGCGGGCTCGAAGGGGGCGGAGCCGGTGCGGGCCCGAGGGGTCCCGCCGGCTCCGCTCTCTCGCACCCCGGGCCTAGATGAATGATGCGAAGGGTTAGTGGTCATAGGCGGTCAGCGAGCGCATGACGGGCTGGCCGGTGCGGTCGTTGTGCCAGATTGCACAGGTCA